>JAGLUQ010000125.1 GCA_023134675.1 Candidatus Aenigmatarchaeota archaeon
TTCATTAATTACTTTTATATGAGAAAAATTTTAAAAGTTAATATAGGTCAATAAGCACTTTCTTGTCAATTTTATGCTTTTGGATTTTTAGGTAATTTTTACAATATCTTTACTATATTATAAAAGTGATGCATGTGAATAATAATAGAAGTAATAATGTAATCTAAGATGATTTGAATGGCGATGACGATAATAATTTCCGGTATGGCAGGGTCAGGGAAGACCACTTTGGCCAAGATGCTTGCGAAGCGCTATGGTCTGAAACATCTCTCCTGTGGCGATGCGCTCAAAAAGATAGCAGCCAAAAAAGGATATGCCTGTTCCGGAGCAGGCTGGTGGGAGACTGAGGAGGGCATCAGGTTTCTGGAAGAGAGAATGTCAGACTATTCTTTTGATAAGGAAGTTGACAGATATCTTAAGGATAAGGCTGATTCCGGCGGGATTTCAATGACTTCGGTGACTTTGCCATGGCTTGGGGTGAAGGGGATAAAGATATGGCTTTCCGCAACGCAGGAGACCCGTGCCAAAAGAATAATGAGACGGGATTGCTGTTCTTTTGAAGATGCTATAAAGGCTGTGAAGATCCGTGATGTGAAAAACCGTGACCTCTATAAGAAAATGTATGGCTATATCCTTGGCAAAGATCTTGATGTCTTTGACCTTGTTGTTGATACTGAAGATAAGACAGCTCTACAGATAGAGAAGGAGATTCTTGAGTCTGTTGATAATAAAAAGGAATAGGAATATCTATTCCATAAAGACTTTCTTGTCAAGTATGATCCAGTATCCTATCTCTTCGCCTTCCTTTACTTTGTCTTTCATGTTGTCAGGAATCTCGATGTCTAAAGTCTCGTATGTTTCCATGTCCATGACTTGTGCCATGTTTCCGGCTATTGACAGTACCTGGCAATTTCTTTTGTTAAGGATGGGGGAGATGAGCCTGTGGCCGGCAGGAGTTATATGGACACGTTTCTTGTTGTCAAGAATACCTATAGCTTCTATCCTGCATTTTGCCTCGCCGTGCTTTCCCGGTTTGGATATCTTATTGTCTGTCACTCTGCAGGCGACGTCGTCAAATATGACATAGTTTCCTTTCTTCGCATCTCTTGCGTTTATCTGCTTGCTGTCCATAGCCATCTGTTTACACCTTTAAATCTTTTAATGATAATTTGCGATAAGAATAAGTTATCGCATATGATAATCAACAGTTGCCTCAAAACACTTATAAAGATTTCCTAGCCCTGCCTTGTGACAAACTTTATGTCAACTTCTTTGACTGTCTTTCTTCCCGCATGTTCTGATGCTTTTACAGCTTCCCTGCTTATTTCTTCAGCAAAGTCTTCAACAACTTTCCTCAGTTCTCTTGACGCTTCATCTGATACTCTTTTTGCGTTCGCTTTCCTGAATATCTTTTCAACCGAGGACAAAGAAAGTTCTGACATAATCATTACCTGCCTTTAAATTCTTACATGAAGAGATTTATATGTCTTTGCGATAGAATAATGTGTCATGGATGACAATACTATATATGTTCTTGACAGCACAGCATTTCTTGAGAATTACAGCGACGCTTTCGTTGACAAGGCGTGCGCTACAGTATATAATGTGGCAGAAGAGATAAAGAGTCCCTATGCAAGAATACAGTTTGATATGCTCCAGAAGGCAGGACTTTCTATACTGGCTCCGGATGATGCTTCTTTGAAAGCTGTAACTGAAACTGTGAAAAAGACAGGAGACAAGCTATCGTCTACAGACATAAGCGTGATTGCTCTTGCTCTGGAGTTTAAAGGTAAGGGGAAAAAGGCAGTTATTGTTACAGATGATTATGGTATCCAGAATGTTGCAAAGTCTCTTG
Organism: Candidatus Aenigmatarchaeota archaeon; assembly: GCA_023134675.1. Lineage (GTDB taxonomy): Archaea > EX4484-52 > EX4484-52 > EX4484-52 > GLR71 > GLR71. The sequence goes on from JAGLUQ010000125.1 coordinate 1,856, forward strand.
GTGTAAAGTTTATGCCGGTCTCACAGAAGGGGATAAGCAGGAGTCTTGAATGGAAAAGAAAATGTACGGCCTGCGGAAAAGATACAGGTGAAGAGATATGCCCTGTCTGCGGGTCTGAGACAAAGTTTGTGTCAAAGGCGAAGAAATCTTGATATTCTGAAGGATTTTAAGATTAGTAAAAATGAAAATCCACAGAAACACTTAAAAAGATTTTGTTTCAAAATAGGTTTAACTTCTTCTCGGGGTGTAATTCTTATGGAGACATTGAAAACAGGTACGACAACTTTAGGTTTGGTATGCAAGGATGCAGCTCTTATGGCTGCTGATCAGAGATCTTCTATGGGATATCTTGTCGCAAGCGAGACTATGCAGAAGGTATTAAAGTTATCAGATAATGTGGTAATGACTATCGCAGGCACAGCAGGCGATGGGCAGGCTCTTGCAAGGCTTATGTCTTCAGAACTCAAGCTTTATAAGCTTCAGGAAGGGGAAGTCACAATAAAGACTGCTGCAACACTTCTTGCAAATGTGCTCAGATCATCTTTCAAATCATTCAGGCCTGATATGGTGCAGATACTTATAGGCGGCTATGATGTTGACGGTCCTCATATATATTCAGTTGATCTTGCAGGCGCTCTTGAGGATGCGAAGACATTCGCTTTCACAGGTTCCGGCTCTCCGATGGCTCTTGGTGTCCTTGAGGACAGTTATAAGGATGGAATGTCTGTTGATGAAGGACTTGTTCTTATACATAATGCTCTTATGGTCGCAAAGAAAAGGGATCTTGCAACTGGCGGGAAATCTGTTGATGTCGCTGTTGTCACAAAAGACGGAGTCAAGTGGATACCTGAAGAAGATATATTAAAGCTTAAGAAATAAGAGATAACATCCGAATTTTCTTATTTCTTTTTTTGTTATTATAACATTTTATCATCTTTTGATTTTTATTATCATTTTTGAACTATAAATCTGGTGAAACCATATGAACCTTGATGAGATAAAGGGCAAGCTTCCGGCAGGCTCTATGATAACAAATGCTCTTTTTGAAGGGTCAGATATTATTTTCTATACGAAAAACAAGAATTTTTTCCTAGAGAGCAGCTCTGATGTCAGAGACCTTGTCCAGATGCTCAGAAAAAGGATAGATATACGTCCGGATCCTGCAATATGCGAGAAACAGGATGTTGCGGCTGCGAATATAAGGAAGATAGCTCCTGCCGAGGCTGAAGTAGGGGAGATTCTTTTTGAGCCTGAGTTCAGCAGGGTCATAATATATGCTAAGAAACCGGGACTTATAATAGGTAAGCAGGGGGAGACGCTTAAAAAGATAAAACAGGAGACCTGCTGGAGTCCTATGATAAAAAGAATACCACTTATCCAGTCAAAGATTGTTGATAAGGCGCGTGAGATAATACACAGCGAGTCCAAGTACAGGCAACGTTTCCTTAACAAGATAGGCGAGCAGATACGGCTTGATAAAGGATCAAAAGAAGGCTGGGTGCGTGTTTCTTTCCTTGGCTCTGCAAGAGAGGTCGGAAGATCTGCAATACTTCTCCAGACAAAGAAGAGTAGAGTGCTTCTTGACTGCGGTGTCAATGTGGCGTCTGTTGCTGAGAGACATCCTTACCTTGATATACCTGAGTTTGATATAGAAGCGCTTGATGCTGTTATAATAAGCCATGCACATCTTGACCACGCCGGCTTTTTGCCATACCTTTACGAGTACGGTTATGAAGGTCCTACATATCTTACAGCACCGACAAGAGATATAATGA
>JAGLUQ010000126.1 GCA_023134675.1 Candidatus Aenigmatarchaeota archaeon
AAGTCAAGAGACATAAAAGACTGGGAAGATGTCATAGACCACTACAAGATTACCAAAAAAGCACCGATAGACAAGATAAAAAAAATGCTCAAAGACCCGATGGGCGGTCTCTGCTATGCACAGTGCCCGACAATATACAACGCTTTCTCAGGCAAGACTATTGCAAAAGAAAGCCTGCCGGTACTTGTCTTTGACAGGTCAGGAGTATCCAACAGGAACGAGGCAGGAGGAAGGCACGGTATAGAGAGGGTGAATGAGTTCCACAGGATAGAGCCTGTCTTCATAGGCACTCTTGAACAGGTGGAAGACATAAAGAAAAAGCTGATGGAGACATACAAAGACATATTTGAGAACATTTTAGAGCTTGAATGGAGATATTCAGACGTGGTGCCGTTCTACATGCAGCAGGCGGGCGGCTTCGGCGCTGACAAGCAGGACGCAAAGAACTGGAAAGGCACGATAGACTTTGAGGGATACCTACCGTACAGGGGCACAAGAAAAGATTCCGAATGGCTGGAATTCCAGAACCTGAGCGTTGTCGGCGACAAGTACACAAAAGCTTTCAGCATAAAGGGACAAGGCATAGAGCTCTGGAGCGGATGCACAGGCATAGGTCTTGAAAGATGGGTAGCGACATTCCTTGCCCAGCACGGACTTGACAAAAAGAATTGGCCTAAAGGCTTCCTGAAATTCTTTAAAGACGTAGAAGAGATAAAGTTCTTGTAAAGTCAATAAAAATAAAATTTTAAGAACTTATTTTTATATTTTCCTTCGACAGTTTAAAATCCTTAATATAATTGTCAGGATCAGAAGTAAAAGCATCATTGCCGTAAGCAAGCCATTCAATATAATTGTTTGCAGTTTCAGCCAACTCTTTTTTTTCTTTATCAGATTCCAGATATTTTATCAGATACTTTATTTCCAAAAGTTTCATATTATCAAGTAAATCAATTAAAGATTCGCTCTTTAAAAGATTATTAATCTCATCCCACTTACCCTGATATATATCGATTGCACTATACTCTATCTCTTTTATTTCAGGTAAATAAAACTCATCAAAATCTACAACATTACCACTTGCCTTTAAAAAATCTAATATCTCTGAATAATCTTCAGTCAATACAGGAGCTTCATTATATTTAACATAATATGTCCTATTCCAAGAATCGCCAGACATTTTAGAAGCTGTGACTCTGCCATTATTATCAAATATATACTCTTCGCCTTTATCATTTAAAACATGAAACATAAGAATCAACCTTATTAAAATCGAAAAACTTTATATATATATATTTTTATCACAAAAAAGTAAAATACAAAAAAATAAAAAAAGCTTTTAACTCTTTCTCCACAAAAATCACCATGAGTTTCACAATAGGTCTTGTCGGAAAGCCTTCAGCAGGCAAATCAACATTTTTTAAAGCAGCTACTCTTGCAGAAGTAGACATAGCCTCCTACCCGTTCACGACAATAAAGCCTAATGTCGGCACAGGATATGTAAGAGTGCCATGCGCAGACAAATTCTTCGGTGTCCAGTGCAACCCGAGATTCGGCTTCTGCCTCAATCACACAAGATTTGTCCCGGTAGAGATAGTTGATGTCGCAGGCCTCGTCCCTGGCGCACATGAAGGCAAAGGCCTTGGAAACCAGTTCCTAAGTGACCTCAATCAGGCAGATGTGCTAATACATGTAGTTGACGCATCAGGGTCAACAAATGAGAAAGGAGAACCTATAGGCGCAGGAAACCATGACCCTGCAAAAGATGTAAGGTTTCTTGAAAATGAGATAGACCTCTGGTACGCATCAATCCTCTGGAGCAACTGGAGAAAGCTTGCAAGAAGCGCAAGCATGACTAAAAAAGGCATTGAAATTGAGATAGCCGAACAGCTGTCGGCAATGAAGATCACAGAGACAATAGCTGTAAAAGCTATAGAGCAGGCAGGACTTAAAGACAGTCCGGAACAGTGGTCCCAAGACGATATAAAAAAGCTTTCAACTCTGCTCAGGAAAAACACAAAACCAATCCTTATCGCCCTGAACAAGATAGACATTCCCGGAGCAGAGAAAAACATAGAGAACCTGAAGAAAGAATTCCCCGATACCATGTTCATCCCATGCTCAGCAGAATCAGAGCTTGCTTTAAGGGAAGCGGCAAAGCATGAGATAATATCATATATTCCCGGGGACTCAGAATTTAAAATTATCAAACTCGAAGTCCTCTCAGACAAGCAGAAAAAAGCGCTGGACTTCATATCAGAATTATTAAAGAAAAACAAATCGACCGGAGTCCAGCAGACACTTGATGCAGCAGTCTTTGATTTCTTAAAATACATCGCAGTCTTCCCGGGCGGCATGAACAACCTTTCCGACAGCAAAGGCAATGTACTTCCTGACTGTTTTCTGATGCCTCCAAAATCAACAGCAAAAGGTTTTGCTTATGCAATCCATACTGATTTCGGCAAGCATTTCCTTTACGCAATGGATGTCAAGAAAAAAATAAGGATATCAGGCGACCAGGAACTGAAGCACGGCGATGTTGTTGAGATAATAAATGCGGCGAAGTGATGTATTTATAAATTTTCTATAAAAATATTTATCCATGAGTGAAGAATATATTCTTTTGGTAATACCATATAACGGACATAAGTCATGGGATATTAAAGGATTTCTTAATCTTATATCAGAAAAGGATACATTAGAAAAAGTGACATCCGGAACAATAATCAACAATAATCTTAACCTGCATTTTCCTGAAGATAACCCTGAATACAATACAGTAAGAAAAACATTATCAGGTATAATAGAACAATTCTATGAGATAGATGAGAATCTGAAAGATTATCATTTTTTCACAGCAGAAATCCAGGACAGGGAAACACTTAAAGAAGACCTCTCATTGATTAAAAAGACATACCCAGAATTATTATACAAATGCTATAATATAATATCACCCGAAACCGAATAATTTCTTGAAATAAACAATTTTAAATAATCAGCACATACCCAAAGAGCAAAGCTCTGGGATATTAAACCCAAAAAGGAACAAATTAAAAAAAGGCAAAATCTTTATAACATCTTCAGCCATATTACCTTTTTCAACAACTCCACATACATTTATATATTTTCCAGAATAACATTCATCCATGAGTGAAGAATATATTATTTTTGCAGGCAGTGCAGGCGGACTGCCGGACTTCAATCAAGCGTTGGGGTATATTAAACATATGGTAGATCAGGATATATTGAAAAATGTCAGAGCTTTAGAAGTATGGGACGAAGAAGCTATTGATGTATGTTTCTATGATGATTTCAACATAAAAGGAGTTCTTTTAGGTATAGACAATCTTCCGAAAAGATATACAGTATTTAGGGCAGAAGTTCTGGATCATGAAGCTATGGAAGACAATCTAGAAAAGATGTCAAATAGGTATCCTGACCTAAAGCATGAATTTTATGCAAAGGATCCAGAAAGTATTGTTAAGATGAAAAGACATTTAAGCCCATTGATAGATGACATATGCAACCGTAAAGATACAAAAGTTCCGGCAGAAGACGAAAGCATGATTTTCTAAATTATTAAGATATTTTTTTCTAAATCCAACCCAAAGCTT
>JAGLUQ010000127.1 GCA_023134675.1 Candidatus Aenigmatarchaeota archaeon
CCTGTAGCAAGCTTCATGTTGGATGTCGGATTGTGGGATACTTTAGCGCCTCTTTTTGCTGTAAGAGATATCTCTTCTTTTGATAGATGGCAGGAATGAGCCATGATGATTTCAGGGCTGAGTAATCCTATGTGATCTAAATATTCAACCGGGCGCATACCTTTATCACTTACTGTGTCATTGACCTCTTTCATTGTCTCTGCGACATGGATGTGAATTGGCAGATCATATTTCTGTGCAAGCTTTTTTGATTCTTCAAGAAGTTCTCTTGAGCATGTGTATGGTGCGTGAGGTGCAATCATTGTCTTTACAAGCTGTGTATCTTTTGATTTCAGATATGAGATGAAAGATTCTGCAGCCTTTATCTCGCTTATCCTTTTTTCAGGATCGTTGAGGTCAATCATGCTGTAAGAAGCGAAACCTCTCATACCCGCAGCAATTGCTGCATCCACAACTTTTTCACAGAAGAAGTACATATCGTTGAAGGTTGTAGTGCCTGTCTTTATTATCTCGGCGAATGCCAGCATAGTTCCGTTATATACTGCATCTGCATCAAGCTTCTGTTCTGCAGGCCATATCTTTTCGCTGAGCCATTTATCCAAAGGCATGTCATCACCGTAGCCTTTGAAAAGAGTCATGGCCAGGTGATTGTGCGTGTTTACAAGACCGGGCATGGCAAGCTTGTTCTTGCAATCTATGACATATCCTGACTTTGAGAGATTTTGGCCGATATCCTGTATCTTTCCGTCTTTGATAAGGATATCCTGATTTTTAAGGATTGACCTATCGTTGTCCTGGGTCAGGATATATGAGCAGTTCTTGAGAAGAATTTCCATGGATGAGATTTTGGGAGATAATTTTATCAAGCTTTTGATTTATTGAGAGCTTATAAGTTCACGAGGGATATAGTCTATCTTTTTTTCGCATGTAGGGCATTTTAAAATATCGTTGTCCAAAAGAAATTTCGCAATTCCCAGCTCAAGAAATCTTGACAGGGGATCTTTAGGAGAGTAAATACCACAATCGCATATCAAACAATAATTCTTAGGGTTGTCTAAATAATCATCAGGCTTGCCTAAAGACTTAGATCCATATAACTTAAACGTCTTCAACATACTTTTTTCATAATCAAAAGGTATAATTGTGCTTGTTTGGGAATTAAAGGGTACAATTTTTGTTTCGGGATTAACAGGTATACAATATGCCATTTTCTATATTAATCCATTAAATATATAAATGTCTCCAATTTTGGTTTTTTGCTTTAAAATGTGCAAAGAAATAATCATCAATGAAGATTACCAGTAATGCTCATGCAACTTATCTTTTACACCAACCATATCACCTAAATCAAGCATATCCTTCATCTGGTCCTTCTCATCGTAAGACATAGAGTCTACAATCTTACCAATTTTGTTGCCCCCCCTATAATGATTCAAGAGCCCTATTGCGGTGCCTGCTAAATAATATATAGGATTTAAGGTTGCAAGTGACAGAGATCCACCTGTAACATCTGTCAACATGTATGTTCCTTTAGTTGAGTTTGATTGTAAACCTATTTTGAACTCTTCAAATGTTCCAGGATCATCTCCGTTCAGACACTGATTTAAATAAGATTCAAGGATCTCGTCCTGTTTCCTTCTGTATCCAGGGATAAGCCTTAGAGGTATTTCTGCGATGCTGTCCAGGCGGGAGAATGCGTTGTAGGTGACATCCTTTATCTTTTTGAATGGATTGAACATGTTTACCATCTGTTATTTTATTGGTTTAGTTTTATATAATCAATAGATGTGTCAGGTGACAATAAGTAGATTTAAATATAATTTAAAAAAATACTAAATCAGTTCTTCTGTTTTTTATTTTTGCGTTTAAAACGAATCCATTCATTTCCAAATCTGTAATATCCAAAAAAAGTTGCAGGTTTTGAAACAAATTTAACAAGCCTATTTTTAAAACGAGTTAATTTGGGGAACATATTAAGTTCTGATTCAATTATTTCTTGTAATTCTCGTGTAAATAATATCATTTTATTTCTGTATTTGATATGACCTAAAATAAATATATTTGATGGATATTCCTTATTTTTTATCTTTTTTGCTATGAATTTGACAAAATCCTCAGGATTTTCTATATGTTTTAGATTAAAATCTTTTTTCATGTCATTATAAGGCACTTTTAATTTAGAAATTTCCCATATTACATTATTTCCACCATCTAAAACAGATAGAACATATCTCCCGATACATTTAACATCATGTGGCAAATAAGAATTCTTATCACTAATCTTCAGTTTCATCAATTCTTTTTCTGAAAATTCATTTATCATGTTAATTCTTGCATTCAATGAAACCCCATAATTATGTAATTCTACAGAATAATGACCTAATTTATGTCTCAAAGAATTACTGATATTATGTGATTTGCTTTCTTTATGAATTTTTTCCCATGATACCAATTTTAATTTTTTTAAATCTATCTGATTTAGACCATTCTCAATATTCATTAAATTTGACACAAGAGGTGCATAAATCTCATCTTTTAACCTATCTTTTTTAGGGAGAGAATAACCAAGATATACACCAAATAATGTTCCAAAAACACCAATTGCACTTATAATTATAGTTTCACTAAACATAGACAAATTGTGTTCTCAAAACATAAAAAACTATCTTTAATTTAAGAAGAAGTATTTACGAATTTGAAGGAAAAATATTTAAATGACTTTAACCCAATATATACTATTACTACAAAGTAAAAAGGTAATTAAATATGAAACTAGAATTGAATAAAAGAAGAAAAAAAGATAAAAACACACAAGAATTGTGTGAATTGTGTACACTTGCTGCCGCAATAACAATATTAGTCAATACACCAAAAATTATCAAAGGGGCAGATAAGACCTTAAGAGTTGGTGTAAACTACATAACTAATGACAAAAATATAAATTCACTCTAAATATACATTATCATGTTGGTGTATATCGCCTTGAAGAGGATTATTGCCGTCAAGAAGAAAGGGACTGATAAGGGGTTTCCTGCGAATGCCATGAAAAGCAGGAAAAATACTGCAAGATCCACATAGCCCAGCCAGTTGAAATACATGCCTGCCGATATGCTGCCCCAGACAGACCATGCGCCCTTGGCAAGGACAATCAACAAAAGCGAAAGAAGTATTATGCTTCCTTCAAGCCTGAATCTTGTGGATGTTAATATCAGGATTCCAGCAAGAAGATCTACCAGGCCTAGGATTTTCCATATCATGAATCATATGTTCTGCTGTAATTTTAATAAAGGTTTGGATGCGGGCGGATGAGCGTCGAGAATGTCGATTATTTCCTGGAGATAAGAAAGTATCTGTTCGGTCCGTTCTTTCATAATAAATGCACGTCCAAATTCCATAAGATCCATAGTTTCCGGGCCAAGTTTTATCAAAGTTTTAAGATTTTCAAAATAAAAGTTGGAAGCTTCCGCATAATTTGAAAAATCAGAAAAATCCCTAATTCCATCAGAGCATACTGTCAGATAAAAAGGTTCATCTTCCAGCCATCTATTCTTTGAAACAAATCTGGTCAA
>JAGLUQ010000128.1 GCA_023134675.1 Candidatus Aenigmatarchaeota archaeon
CTGCAAGATATTCTTTTTCTTAAAAGATAGCAAAGTGTACAGAAGCAATACTGTGGCTGCAAAAAACCATATAAAGTTATAGTGGATTTATATCATACTATGCCTTTGAAGAAAAACCAGATAAGACAGCTGCTTGTATGGGTGCATCCTGGACATGTGCCTGTCCGTGAAAATACTTTAGAAGAATGGAAATCTGTCATTGAAATACTTGAACATGAGCCCAGGGTCGCTCTTATAGAGACCACTATGGTCGGTACACTCGATATGCCAAAGGATGCCTGCCGAATGCCTTATGGAGACTATTATGAGATATTCAGAGACAAACCTGATGCCCAGAAACATATGATAAAAGTGGGAGAACTGGAACTGCTGGCAAAAGAAAAACTTGGAGACAGATATCATGTATGGCCGTGCGGTAATTTTATTGATGCAAATGACAAGAACAATCTGGATAAGCTGGAAGATCTCCTGAATGTTGAAGCAAGAGCTATTTTTCCTGATTGTTTTGATGCATATTTTTTTGAGATATATTGCTATGGGCTTATTCCAGAAATCTGTGTTGAATGGCAGAGATATGATTTTGGCTTAAGCAAGATATGCTATGATGTTAAGGGGCAGAAGTTATATCCGGGGGAAAGTATCAAGAATTTCAGGTTCATGAAGATTGATGATGAACATATATATCTTGAAGGGATACCTTCAACGCAGGAATCTTTGAGTATCCTGAAGGAGAAAGGATACATGAATCCATATTCTGCGAATGAGAGGATATTGGAAAGGTATGTGCCTTCGTCTTCTTCTGATGAGGCCAAAGGCATTATATGTGTTCCTACCAGTGAATTTTAGGTAAGGTAAGAAAAATATCTATCGGAGGGATTCTCTTATCTTTTCTTTCAGTTCTTCAAGGTTATCTGTTTTTGGATAGGTCTTGACTATTGACTGGATTGCCCCTCCATTGTCGCCTTCATATCTGGGGATTATGTGGACATGGACGTGGGGGACTTCCTGACCTGCTGCTTTTCCGTTGTTAAGGCCGATGTTTGATCCGGGCGCATCCATGGCAATCTCTACTGCTTTTGCAACTTTTTGGACTGATGCGAAAAGGTTTCCTGCGTCTTTCTCTTCCATGTCTGTGAACTTCTCAAAATGCTGTTTCGGGATGACTACTGTGTGGCCTTCTGCGCACGGACTTATGTCAAGGAAAGCTATTGCGAAATCGTCTTCATAGACTATCTTTGCAGGTATTTCTCTTTTTGCTATTTTACAGAATATGCAGTTGTCCATAAATATTACCTGATATTGTCTTGGGTGGGAAATTATATATATTGGCCAGGAAGAGATTACAACAGCATGTTCCTCAATACTTTCCCTCTCTTATTTTTTGGTATGGAATCCACAAACACTATATCTGACGGGAGCTTATATTCTGGCAGCTGCAGCTTTAAGGACTTTAATAAAGATTGGTCCAATTGATTATCTTTGGGCTTAAAAGCATTATCCAATACAACAAAAGCCTTGATTCTTTGATTTATTGCGAGATCAGGCACACCGATTACTGCCGCTTCCGAAACTGCCTGTGAGTCCATAAGGGCGCATTCAATCTCGTGAGGCGATACCAGATACCCGGCCGTCTTTATCAGGTCATCATATCTTGATACAAACCAGAAATATCCGTCTTCATCCTTATATGCTATATCGCCTGTATATTTCCATCCATCATTTTCTTTTTTTCCCAGATATTTTCCTGAGCTTCCTTTATATGCAAGCCTGCCTTTTATCATAGGCGGGCATTCTTTGCCGGCATTGTCAAAGATCCTGACCTTATAGGAAGGCATCTCTTTCCCGACTGATCCTGCTTTCATATTTTCCGGCGTGTTTGAGAGTATGGCGTGGAATGATTCTGTGCAGCCCAAATGTTCCAGTATGTCTGCATGCGGCAAAATTTGCTTTAGATTATTGTGCAGAGGAATGCCTATAGGTTCTCCTGCTGTGATTAAAAGTTTCAAAGAATTAAGATCATATTTGTCCAGCATTGACTGCATGCTCAACATTATTCTGTATGCTGTCGGGATGCTGAAGAAAACTGTTATCTTGTGTGCGTCTATCGTCTCAATGACTTCTATGAAATTGTTTAAAGATACTGCATAAGGATACAAAGACACAGATGCTCCAGACATGAAAGGGATTATGGCAAAGGCACCGAAGCCGTAAGTGGATGACAGGGACGGTGTACCCCCTATAGTGTCGTTCTCATGAATCCTGTAAGCTTTTCTTTCTTCAAGACAGGGATTCAGGATTGATTCTTTGGTGTGGACTATGCCTTTAGGTTTTCCTGTAGTTCCTGATGTGTAAAATATCATGCATGCGTCTTCGGGAAGATTGCCTATAGTCTCATCAGTCATTCTTTTTATGTTTTTTTCTGAGATGATTACGTCTGCTTTAAGGTCATCCATTATGCTTTTAATTTCCTTTTCTGTCGCCAAAGGATTTACAGGGATTATCACTGCACCAAGCTTGTCTAATGCATAGATGCTAATTATTGTGTCTGGAGTTTCATCAGATCTTATGATTGCTTTATCATTTTTTCTGATAGTGTTTTTTAGCTCATTGCATCTTTCATTTATCCTTTCTTTCAGCTGCCAGTAAGAGATGGTTTCAGATTGATAGAGAATTGCTGTCTTGTCATCGTCTTTGTCAACCAACAGCTCATAAAATGTTTTTATTGTTTTACATTTTTTATCGGGCATCGCATCTTCCTGAACTTTTCCATTCTTATTCAGGGAGTCTATATCTTTTTTTGGATAGACAACTTCCTCGGTAAGCCTTGTAAATGCCATATCGGTCTTATAAGAAAAATCTTTTTTTATTATTCTTCCATCTGCTAACTTCACTAAAGCATCAGGTATGTTCTGCCCTGTGGCAGCTGCCAGATATATGTATGCAGGCAGTCTTGGATTTATCTCAAACAACCAATAGTTCCCGTTTAAATCCCGGATAAATTCCAGTTCAAACGGACCTACCCATCCTGTAATCTCTATGAACTTCTCTGTTATGTTTCTTAAAACATCATTTTTTAGAGTAAAGCCACACCAGGTTGATCCTTTAAAATCAACGCCAAGTTTTTTCATGGCAAGATATCTCAATAACCTGCTGTCTTTGTCTGCGACGCCTGTTGTGCAATAAAAGTCACCTTTTATGAATTCCTGGAAAATAACATTTCCCTGACCGCCGTGAAGAAATTCATCAATCTTTTTGAAATAGATATGCAAGTCCATCCTGTCTTCTGCTATATAGCTGTCTTTCAATGCACCTTTGCAGACTATTGGAAAATCAAGCTTTTCGGTCAGATTTTCTAAATCATCTCTTGTTGATGCGATAATTGTTTTTGGTATGTTCAGGCCGAATTTTCTCAGATTGTGCAGATAAAGCTTAGATGTCATTTTCAGGCTTTTCAAAGACGGAACCAATATGTCAATGCCTATTTCTTTCAGGTCTTTTTCATATCTGCTGAAAAAATATAT
>JAGLUQ010000129.1 GCA_023134675.1 Candidatus Aenigmatarchaeota archaeon
TTTTGTATTTTCATCTGCATTAATAGTGATAAAGAATTATTGAAAATAGAAGTTAATGATTTATTAGACTTTATCTAAACTATTAATTATGTCTATCACATCTCTTTCCATGTCATTAATAATAAGTCCGCTAATGTAGGTAATAGGGACTTCACTTTTCTCTTTGTTATCTTCTGAAAGCTCATGCTTTGAGATTATTTCAATTCCGTTTGATGTCAGGTCTTGGAAAATCAATGAGTTTTGTGCTGGTTGCCTTTTGATAGACTTTACAATCAGGTATTGTTTCTGTAGGCCTGTAAGTTTTCCATTCTCGTCCAGATAATCATATATCCATGTTTTTTTGAAATGCTCAAATTCACCTTTCATTGCCTTTTGTCTGTCTGTAAGATCCAGTAGGGTCTGGTCAAAATAATATCTATCTATATTTTTATATCCAAGCAGTTTTGCGCTATTGACATCCTCTGGTACAAGATTTTCAAAACGACTGTTCTTTATGCTTGCTTGTATTATGTCCATCCCGCCTTGATTGATTCCAAGTGCAACCAGGTCTACTTCATATGCAGTTCCGTTGCCATTTATCATCCTTATACTTAAAGGCTTGCCTGCACTACATGTTTCTTTGAATGTGGAATATCTGTAATGTATATTGTTGAAAATTATTGCTTTTTCATATAATCCTGAATTTATAAGAATTTCAGAAACTTTTCTCTCAAATTTATTTGATACATGCCCGCCATTTGCCATAATGAAAACCGTATCCATAATCTCAAACTTAATAAAGATTATAATCAATATAATAAAATATAAAACAACAGCTTTATATACTTTTTTATTTTTAAAAAGTGATAACAATGAAATACGTACCTGACACATCCGCAATAATTGAAGGAAAAGTGATGGAATTAATCTTAAAAGGCAAGATTAAAGGCACTCTTATAATTCCTGAATTTGTCGTCTCAGAGCTTGAGAACCAGGCAAACCGCGGCAAAGAGATAGGCTTCAGCGGATTGGATGAGTTAAAAACGATAAGAAATATAGCAAAGGACAAGGGCATAACTCTGACACAGCAGGGAAGGAAACCCACGGCCGAAGAGATAAGGATGGCAGGCTCCGGCAGGATAGATGCCCTCATAAGAGACATAGCAAGGGAAGAGAAAGCTACACTCCTGACTGGCGACATGGTCCAGGCAAAGACTGCCGAGGCCGAAGGAGTAAAAGTCATATACTTCCCGAAAGAGAAGATAGAATCCTTCACCCTGGAAAACTTCTTTGACAAAGAGACAATGTCAGTTCATCTCAAGGAAGGTTCAATCCCGAAAGCAAAAAAAGGAAAGCCCGGCACATTTGAGCTGGTAAACTTGAACGAAGATATCATAACAAAAGCTATGCTTGATAACATCGCGCACGAGATAATGGAGCTCAACCGCGTATCAGACGAGTCGTTCATGGAAATCTCAAAAAGATTTGTATCAGTCATACAGCTCAAGGAATACAGGATAGCGATAACACGGCCGCCATTCTCCGAGAAGATGGAGATAACGGCAGTACGGCCTATAGTCAAAGTGTCTCTTGACAACTACAGCCTTACAGACAAGCTCAAAGGCAGGATAGACAAGGAAGCTGAAGGCATAATAATTGCAGGACCGCCGGGACACGGAAAATCAACACTGTGCCAGGCATTGGCAGAATATTATCAGGACAAGAAAAACATAGTCAAAACAATGGAGAACCCGAGAGACCTTCAGCTCGGCCCTGAAATAACACAGTACGGGCCTTTAGAGTCTGACATGGCAAAGACAGCAGAGATACTCCTTCTTGTACGGCCTGACATAACAATCTACGATGAGATACGCCAGACAAAGGATTTCAGGATATTTGCTGACATGCGCCTTGCAGGTGTCGGTATGGTCGGTGTCGTCCACGCGACAAGGGCGATAGATGTCATGCACAGGTTCATAGGGCGGGTGGAACTTGGTATGATACCGCAGATTGTCGATACCATAATATTTGTCAAGGGCGGAAAGATTGAGTCTGTCCTGTCCCTTTCCCTAAGAGTTAAGGTTCCAAACGGTATGGTGGAGCAGGATCTTGCAAGACCGGTCATAGAGGTCCTTGATTTTGAGACAGGAAAACCTATTCATGAGATATACACATACGGCGATGAGACAGTGGTCATGCCTGTGGATAAAGGCACAGACTCATCTGCCATGAACCGCCTTGCAGAAGACAAGATAAGATCAGTTCTCAAAAAACACACAAAAAACCCTGATATAAGCATAATCTCAGGCAACCGCGCCATCGTCCGGGTGCCGAAAGAAGACATGTCATCAATAATCGGCAGGAAAGGCACAAACATATCAGGCATTGAGGAGAAGCTCGGCATCCATATATCTATAGAGCCCATTGTCGAGACTCTGAAAGATACAGCAAAGTACAAGACATCAGAGTCCGGCGGCTACATCAACATAAGCCTGAAAAAAGAGTATATCGGCGCCATGGCAGACATCTACAAGGGCGACGAGTTCCTTTTCTCTGCAACAATCGGCAAGAAGGCCATGATAAAGGTCAAGAAGAAGACCGAAACCGGCAACAAGATCATGCAGGCCATAGTGATGAAGACACTGAGAGTTCTGGTTGAATAGTTTTGGTCAGGTAACTTCTATGTGTGGTCACATACCTATATCCTATCTCTGCAGAGAAATAAGTCTACCTTAAAAACGGTGAATACTATGGTAGAATTTGTAACATTGAAGGAAAAAGAGGTAAAATTCGGAGAGAACAATTTCTTCGAGATAGCCTCCAAAAAGGCGGTAACGGACGAGGGCGAGAAGCCTTTCATCTCGTTGACCCGCGGCTACTACAAGGACGGCACGGACAAGAAGTTCACAAAAGCGATATCGATACCTGAAGACGGCAAGACACTAAAAGCTGTTGTCGATATCCTTGACAGCTTTGTCGAATAAGTCCTTTTTTCTTTTTCTTTTTTTTATATCTTCAAAGATTTTTCATTCTCATCAATAATATTTATAAAGATGTTATAAGAATAATTATCTAGCATATAAAATGCCCTTTAAGGGCTTAAATAGCAAGGTGAAAACAGATGGCTGAAGAAAACGTAAGTTTCGAAACAATCAAGGCTGAAGAGATACAGTTCGGCAAGAACAATTTCTTGGAGATCGCAAAGAAGAAAGCGATTACAGAGGATGGAGAAAATGTTTTTTTATCAATCTCTAGAGGTTTTTTTTCTGAGATGGATGGAGAAAAGAGGAAAAAATTCAGAAGCTCAATCGCAATACCGGATGAGAAAGAAATAATCGATGCTGTGATGAAAGCATTTGAGAATGTTATCAATGCAAAAGAGTAAAATCTTTTGCATCTTTTTTATTCTTTTTTTAACAATCAGCATGTTATTCTTTTTTAAAGGTTTGCAGACTATTCTTAATGTTTTTAGTGCCTTCGTAGCTCAGTTTGGATAGAGCACTTGCCTCCTAAGCAAGGGGTCGCGCGTTC
>JAGLUQ010000013.1 GCA_023134675.1 Candidatus Aenigmatarchaeota archaeon
GTGTTCTCGGAAAGTATTTTCATAAGCCCGGGCAGAATCTTGTTTCTCATAGCGTCATACTCTATATTGACAGCATTTGCAGTCCTGACAAGATTAACAGAAACTTCCTGACTCATCTTATCAAAAAGTGTCTTGGCATTAGACATATGGAATGACTTGCACTCAAGATACCCAAGACCGATAAACAGGTCTGAGACTTTTCTCAAAAAGATTGTCTTTGATGACTCCGAACCGACAGTTGCAGCATCAGACATCTCGCTTTCAAAATTATCATAGCCGTAAGCTATAGCTATCTCTTCAACAAGATCAATCGGATGAAGTATATCAGTCCTGTAAGACGGTACAAGAGCACATCCGTCCTCAAAGCCCAGGCCCATCCTTGAAAGAAGAGTCCCTACATCAGAATCAGTGAACTTGAGACCTAAAAGACGCTCAGCATAAGCTTTGTCAAGCTTTATTTTACGGGGTGTAAAATCAGGGCAAACAAACTTTTCTTTTCCATAATCCATCTCAAGAGAATATATAACACCACCCATATCAGCAAGGGTCAAAAGCATTATGTTCATAGCAGCCTTCAAAGTATTCAAATCAGTCCCTGTGCATTCCACAAATACATCTTTAGTAGAGCCTGTAACCTTGCCCACATCATGCGAATTGATTATCGGAGGCATAGACATTATAGTGCCTTCAGCATCTACAAAGACAGGATACCTGCTCCAGCCTTCAACTATATGCCCGTATTCCTTGCCCTTGGGATGCTTGATAAGTATATCATCTGCCTTAAAGACAGCAGAACCTTCAAGAGGCCTGAAACGTATATCCTCTTTCTTATATGAAGTAAAAGTCACAGGAAGCTTAATCTTATCTAAAGGATAAAGACCGAGACCTCCTTTTTTCCTTCTCCTCAAAAGAGTTACTCCAAGCTTTTCCTGAAGCTGTATTATCGATCTCAGCTTATCATCATCAAGCTTGAGGCCGCGGACAATAGCGCACACCGCATACGGCCATTCCTTAGGAAGATCTTTTACAGCAACAGTAGAACCTTCTTTCTTAATATCATAATGCCTGAATCCTGGCTTTATGCCCATAAAAGCTGAAAACGCACGGGAAAATCCTTCCTCGGAAAGCATGTCAGGCCTGTTCGGAAATATCTCAACCACAATCTCATCATCTGTAATCTGCTCAAGATCTGTGCCAAGCATAGGTATCTTCTCAAAAAGAACCTTATCAGTAACTTTCTTGCCTATATATCTCAATACTGTCTTCTTGTCAAGGTTCACTGTAGGCATAATTTACCACATCCAAAGTTTTGTAGTCCTCAATTTAGATACATCATTCCTGTAAAGATCACGGATATCTGTTATCTTATAATACTCGCTCAATATCCTCTCAAGCCCCTGGCCCCATGCAAGGATAGGAACATCAATGCCAAGCAAAGGCTTCACAACCTCAGGCCTGAATATACCTGCACCGCCAAGCTCAACCCATTCCTTCTTTCTCGGATGGAACACCTCAACCTCGCAGGACATCTCAGTATATGGGAAGTATGCAGGCCTTATCCTGACAGCAGTATAACCCATCTTCTTATAGAACTGTTTCAGATACCCAAGCAGCTGCTTGAAATTAGCGTTCTTGTCCACCACGATGCCTTCCATCTGATAGAACTCAAAAAGATGTTTCCAGTCAAGGCTCTCATTCCTGAAACATTTGCCTATGGCAAAATACTTTACCGGAAGGTCAGACTCCTTTATCTTTGCAATTGTCTTGGCTGAAAGCACAGTCGTATGCGTCCTCAATACAACAGTCTTTGCCTCAGACTCTTTCCAGTCATAGCCCCAGCCGATAGAATCATCATCCCCGGTCTCATGCACTTTCTTTACACTACCAACAATCTTTGTATCAGGAAGCTTCCCCTCCGAAACATCAACAAAGAACGTGTCCTGCATATCTCTTGCCGGGTGATCCTGCGGAACGAAAAGCGTGTCAAAGTTCCAGAAAGATGTAGATATCATGTTCCCTTCCATTTCCTTAAAGCCCATCTCAAGCCATATCCGTCTCACATAATCCAATGACTGGGATACAAAATGCTTTTTGCCCGGATACGCAGGAGACACAGGCGCCACAACATTATACTTCCTGAATCGCACATCTTTCCACTTCTCATCTTTGAGAAGATCCGGTGTGACCTTGCTGACTTCCTTGACAAGCTTGACAGACTTAGCGATTCTCTCACCGGCAGGTGTCATGGAAAGGCTTCTGACAGTCCTGAAATCCGCCGTTATGAACCTTCTCTTTTTGAGCAGCTCAATCATCTTCTTATCAACAGGCTTGCCGCCCGCAATCTTTTCAAGATCAAGCTCAATATCAGACTTGACCTTATAATAATCATTGCCTTTTCCCGTGACCTTGACAAGCATACCATTTCCGGATTTCTCAAGCTCAACAAGACCTTCCTTCTTAGCCCAGCCGAGAGCCACATTCTTGTCTTTGATATCAATCTTTGACAGATCAGTCTTGCCATCTTTCAGTACAGAATGTATAAGCTGCCTTTCAGGCAGGCCTTTTTCAATAACTGTCTTTCCCTCGCGCGTAAGAGTGATAATTATCTTATCTTTCTCATCCATCTTAAGAAGACCGAGCTTGGATAGCTGCATCGCCGCCCGAACAACTGCCGCCTGGTCAATACCGATTATCTTGTCAAGAGCAAGGACTGTGGATTTCTTGACCTCAGACAGTTTTTTAAGAAGAACAATCTCATGATACTGAAGATTATATGTTTTCTTTTTATTTTCAGCCATCTCGCCTACCTATAATGATTTCACCCGCATATTTTTATATGCTTTTGCATGGGGATTAAGAAGAACACTTCTTATTTGCAAAATCTACACATTCTTTTCTAAGAGCTTTAATTTCCTTTAAAGCAAGAGGATTGTTTTTAATATTAACTACAGGTTTATAATCTTTGTCTTCAATCAAATATCTTTCAAATTTAGCTAAACTATCTGATTTTTCAATCCATTTAACAATTAAATATTCATTAATCCAATTTATTATTTTTTCTTCATTTTTATCTGAAAATTTATAATTATATTCTCTCTTTGTTTTAACTAAAGAATCTTCAATGGGTTTATAGTTCAAAATGGCACCTAAACTCCTAAAAAAAGTACCATGTCCTTTAGCTTTTAATTCTTGATTTAATCGTTGTTTTAATGATTTTGTTGCAATACCAATATATAAAATGTTATTTTTTCTTTTTTCTAAAATCCTAATAAACGGTTTAAAGAATTTGTTATCCTTTTTAGAAAACTTTCCTTTATAAGGCACCTTAAGTCTAATACAATACACACCAGGCACATCAAGATATGAAAAATCAATATTATTACAAGAGCTATACTTTTTTTCATCTATTGACTTTTTTTCATCAGCTATATCTCTTTTATTTAACATATACGATTATAATACATTAAAAATTATATAACTATTCATAATTCAAAACAACAGAACAAAAACATATAAACCAAAAACCACAAACAAAACACATGGACCCTCTGATAATCGGACTTCCCGGCATGGCATTCATACTCCTCGCTTTCATCCTTGACGATTTCCATATACTTTCAGTTGACTCAATAAAATCAATCATCTTAAATATCACAGGATCGGCATTTCTTGCAGTATACGCATATACCATAAGCAGCATACCCTTTCTCATACTCAATTCTGTATGGCTTATCTTCGCAATCTATAAGATGTACAGAATCCTAACAGGACATAAAAATTGACTAACCCACAATGATAAAAATATTTATAAACAAGGAAAACATAATATTCAGAAGAAGTAAAAAGCAAAAACTATCATAACCCTCCAATCAGGTGAAATATATGAGCGATATAATAACTCTGGAAGACTACCTCACAAAAATCGGCTGTGAGACATCACTTGGGGACCTTATCCTTCTTCTCAGCGAACAGGCAGGACCCATCAGAGACGCATTCCCTGAAAACCAAGACTATGCAGGAACCGAAAACGCATCAGGAGAAGACCAGATGGAGCTTGATAAATATGCTGACAAACACCTGACAGAAGTATTAAAAGAATCCGGTCTTGTAGGAGCAATAGGATCAGAAGAAAAAGATACTATACTATATCTTGACAATCCCGACGACAGATTAGGAGTGAATATGGACCCTCTTGACGGCTCATCGCTCATAGATGTCAACCTTGCTGTAGGCACTATCATAGGCATACAAGACAAAGGCAACATTTTAAATAAAGGGGAAGACATGCTCGCCGCAATGTATATGATCTACGGTCCGATGACGACCCTTGTGATGACGACAGGAAAAGGCAAAGGAGTCCATGAATTTGTACTCAACAAAGATGGCGAGTTTGCACTGCTTAGAGAAAATTTAAGAATTCCTGAAGGAGGAAAAATATTAGGACCGGGTGCGCTTAGAAAAGATTACACAGACATACACAGGCAATATATAGAACAGCTAGAAGCAGAAGGATACAAGCTCAGATACAGCGGCTGTTTTGTAGCCGAGGTTCATCAAATCCTGCATAAAGGAGGTTTATACACATATCCTGCGACCAAAGAAAATGAGAATGGAAAATTAAGGCTCAATTTCGAAGCGAACCCTATGGGTAGACTAGTAGAGGAAGCAGGAGGTATGATAAGTGATGGTTATAGAAACATCCTTAAGATTGTCCCTGAAAAAGTGCACCAGAGAGTGCCTATATATGTAGGAAACAAAGGCCCTGTTGACAAAATCGAATACATGATGAAAAACCAGTAGTCAAAAAAAGGCAACTGCACCAAAACAGCCAAGAGATCAGGCATCAAGATAATACTTTTCCAATGTACCGTCAGATCCTTTTGGCAATGATCCCAGCATATCTAAATGACCGGCACTAAGAGTATAGGTATCACCATTATTCACAACACCCTCTTCAATCATATTCTTAAGTGTAAGCTGTACATCCCGGGGGTTAATATTAAGTCTATCAGCCAAATCAGTTACTGTCCCAACAGGTTTTTTGCTGTGGAAAAGATATTTTGCAATCTTATCTTTCACATCACAGGACCACATGTCCTCAAATTTCTGGGGCTTGGCAGGAGGAAACTTATACAAAGGCCTTTCGCCGGGAACATTCAGATGCTTGCCTGTAAGAAAATATTGCTTCTTTTTAACATCAGTATCATACTTATGTGCAAGATAACCGCCCCTAAACAACTTCTTTACTGCAGAAAATACATCATCCCTGTCAAGCCTAGCCTCATTAGCGATGTGATTAAGCGAATACACTTTTGACGGTACATCTTCTAAAAATCTTATTATATCCTTTTGCACCGGACCAAATCCATGCGGATTAGAATCATCCGGAACACAGCCTTCCTCCCACTGAGTTTTAACAGGTTCATCATCATGCAGATAAGAATCCTCAACAACAGAACCCTCGACCTTATTGCCCCACGCATTAATTTCATCTAAATAATCGGACCAGTCTCCAAAAGAATTATCAGCCAAATTATCTTTCAAAAGACCATACAAAGTATAATAACCGCCATCCTCATTGATAAGCTCCTTTATCTCCTGAAGATACCCAGGTGCCAGCTCTTCAAAACAGGTGAATCCCCAATCAAGCTCATAGTACAGCAAAGCAAAATCCTCGTTTAGCTGTCCGTCATCATATAAAGGGATATCAACAGTATTGCCATTATAAACGAAACGGACATACTTTTCAGTTATATCATCTCTGCCTTCAAGAGATACTTCAATACCCACACAATCACAAGAACAATAAACCGATGAATTTTATATAATTTACCCCAATAAAGTATTAAAAGCACACTCAAAGAAACACATCAAAAATCAAAGACAATCAAAACCTATTTATCCTTAGACATGCAATATATAACAACAGCTTGCCAAAAAAAGACAGCAAGACTGGAGGGATTCAATATGGTTGCAAAAAAGAAAGCTGTAAAGACAGCAGAAAAAAAGACAGACGCTTATCCGTTTGTAAGGAAAGCCGCTCTTTTGGGCATAGGCATTGCCGCAATAACAAAAGAGAAAGCTGAAGGTCTGGTAAAAGACCTGATAAAGAAAGGCGACCTTAACCAGGATGAAGGTAAGAAACTTGTCACAGAGCTTATGACAAAATCAAAGAAAAGCAAGAAAGAGCTTGAGACAACTGTAAACAAGCAGGTCAGCGTGATAATAAAGAAAGCGAATGTCGCATCCAAGAAAGAGATAAAGATATTGGAAGACAAGATAAAAAAGCTTGAAGTAGAGATTAAAAAACAGGCAAAAAAGAAATAAAATTTTTTCTTCTCTTTTTCTTTTCTAATCTTTTTATTTCTTAATGGATTTAATACCCCAATGCTTACAGAAAACTGCCACCTGAGCAAAGACGAACAGCACTAGTTCCCTAAAATCAAACCATGACTTCAATCCGTAGGATTGAATGTCATATAGATGCCCTGGCTTTCTGAAGCCAGTTCAATATTCATCTACTTATGATACAGGTAAGCCACGCTCAATATTATAAGGCCTACAAAAACAAAGCCGAGCCCATTCGCAAGCTGTGGAAAGACAAACTCAATATATGTAATAATACCTCTTATCAGAAGAAGTGCACCTAAAAGGACAAGAATAATGAACACAAAAGACTTAATCGCCTTATACTTAAAATTCTTGATAGTTTTTTTGCTGATAAGACCAAACTCCACAAAAGCAAGAAGAATGTCCCCTCCCTTCTTTACAAGATCCTCAAAAAAAGAAAGCAGCATAAACATACCAGAGCTCTTGCTCTTACCTTTACTGCCTGATTTACCGCCGGACTTCTCTTTCTTCATATTCTCAATTGCCTCTGCAGCCCCAGACTTAGCATCCTGTATCTTTTCTTTTATCTTCTCTGAAGAATCTTCTGCCATATTTATCAACCTTTATGACTATACTATCATATTCGGGCATGAGATATATTAATGTTTGTGTCATGCAGGACACAAAAGCAAAAAAACAAAAAGAACAGGCTAATTTTTATAAACATAGACACCAAAATCTATGCAAAGGTTGTCAAGATGCCGCAGTCAAGAAAAATATTCCAGGAACAGCTGATATCATTCATGCAGCAGAAAGGATTCATATGGGGCCCTGAGCCTGAGATATACGGCGGGCTTGCAGGCTTCTACACATACGCACCTCTCGGGAAAAGGCTGAAGAACAATGTTGAGAACAAGATAAGAGCTGTCTTTCAAAAAAATGACATGTGGGAAGTAGAATGCCCCACAATCATGCAGAAAGAAGTATGGAAAGCATCCGGTCATCTTGATAGCTTCACAGACCCCCTGATAGAATGCTCAAAATGCAAAGGATCATTCAGGGCAGACAAGCTCATAGAAGAAAAGTACGATGTTGTCGCCGACACTTTCTCAGATAAGAAGCTTCTGGAGTTCATAGAAGACAAAAAGATCAAATGCCCGACATGCGGTTCACCCTTCAATAAAGAGATTAAAAAACATAATCTCATGATGAAGACAACCATAGGCACAGGCATAGAAGCATACAACAGGCCCGAGACAGCCACAACCACATACCTGCCATTCATAAGATATGTTGACTATTTCAGAAAGAAACTCCCATTTGGCGTCTTCCAGATAGGAAAAGCTTACAGGAACGAGATATCTCCAAGACAGCACGTACTGAGAATGAGAGAGTTCACGCAGGCTGAAGGCCAGATATTCCTTTTCCCAGAACAGAAAAAAGAATGGCAAAAATACGAAAAGATAAAGGACATGACTCTCCCCCTTTGGCCATACCAGATACAGGAAGCAGAAAAAGATCCGAAAGACACAAAGATAGAAGATGCCCTAAAGAAAGGATACTTCAAGAACAAGGCATACGCATGGTCAATCAATCTGGCCTACACTCTTTTCACAGAGATGGGGATACCGAAAGAAAACATCCGCCTGCGCCAGCACACGCTTGACGAGCGGGCATTCTATGCAGATGACGCCTGGGACCTGGAGATAAAGACAAACAGCTTCGGCTGGGTAGAATGCTGCGGCATACACGACAGGACAGACTATGACCTGAAGCAGCATGCAAAAGCATCCGGAAAAACACTTGAAGCTCTTGATGAGAACAACAAAAAGATTGTCCCAAACATAATCGAGATAGCTTTCGGCACAGACAGGCCGGTCTTCGCCCTCCTTGACATAAACTACAGAAAAGAGGAGGACAGGACAATCCTAAAGATTCCAAAAGACATGGCGCCGATAAATGTAGCAGTCTTTCCTCTTGTAAAAAAGGAAGGCCTTGATACAATAGCACAGGAAATCACAGACAGTCTCACAGAAAACAGCAACTTGGTCGCAGTATATGACGGCAGCGGCTCTGTAGGCAGAAGATACGCAAGGATGGACGAGAAAGGCACACCGATATGCATAACTGTAGATTTTGACACATTAAAGGACAATACAGTCACATTGAGAGACCGGGACTCACAGAAACAGGTGCGCATCAAAATAAAAGACATAGACAGAACAGTAAAAGAAATGCTTTTTGAAAGCAAAAAATAGAGAGTCTAAAAGAAGCAATATAGCAGCAATCAACTGTTAAAAGATCCCATATCCGCTTCGACCTTCATGCCGTTCTTCTCAAGCGAAAGAGGGAACATGCCGTTCTTATGTTTTGTCCTTCGCATCTTCCGGACTTCAACATTCCTGAAGATACCTTCTCCAAGACCCATGTAATAAAGGACAATTACACCATCAGCCACAAACTCTTCAACACCGTATCGGCTGAACTTTTTAGAATCGCCTTCAGTGACTTCCGAAAGAAGCAATGCTGTACAGCCGGTCTCTTTTAGCGCTGCCACAAGATGATACAGCTCCTTCCTGATATTATACTCTTCTTTAAGATACAGCCCGAAAAGTGTTATAGAATCTATCACAAGTCTCTTTATCTTATTGACCGTGATAAGGTCTTTCAGTCGCGTTATTATCTCTTTGAGCTCAAAAGGATCATAATACATGATTCTGAAAGCACCGCTGGACTCATGCTTACCTAGATCCCAACCAAACTGCAGAGCATCCTTCTTTATGTCTTCAGGACTCTCTTCCAAAGTTATGTAAAGGCAGTTCTCACCTTTATCCAACCCTTCCATAATGAACTGGCAGGAGAATGTTGTCTTGCCACAGCCGGCACCGCCGCTCAAAAGCACGACACTGCCTTCAGGAATGCCCCCCTCCATAAGCTTGTCCATACCAGGAATACCTGTCTTCACACGATTGATTGTCGAGGGCATACATATCACTTAAAACTAATTATCTTAACATATATTAAGCCTGTTGTAATATATATAGATTACAAATCAGATAAAATACCAAGAAACTATATAAAAAACCAAAGCTTAAATAAACAATATGAAAAATGAATCTTTTACAGACAGCCAGATATACACAATAATAATTTCTGCAATAATAATATTTCTCTCAATATTTGTCATAAAGATACTTGCCTACTTCCTGCCTGCGATATGTATAGGCCTGTTCATAATATATGTCACAAGACCAATTTACCATACACTTGAAAAAATAATAAAGAACAGATCAATACCGATAGCGATCACCATAATATTCGTCATAGCATCGATTTCATTCTTCGGCGCGAACTTTATCTCTGTCGCAATGACAGAATCCACCACACTGCTAGATAATCCTACTGTAAAAAACATACTCGCCACCCAGTACGGCATAAACACGACAGATATCCAGGCAGAGATACTCGGGGTGATAAATTATGACAAGATAATGCTTCTGCTGGAAAAGCCTGACTTGGAGAATATACAGGATCTTGAGAACTATTCATCCCAGATAAGATATACCATAAGCACGATAGTCGGACTTCTTTGGGGTATAGGCTATATAATACTCCAGCTTATCATAGCATTCATGATAGCATTCTATGGAGTCCGCGACAGGAGATCTATAAAAAAGCTTATAACAAAAGCAGTGCCTGAGAACCACAAGACTTTCATAAACAGTTTCATGAAAGAGATGGACATATCTCTCAACAACGTATTCATGGGGATTTTTCTGACAGCCGTGCTTACTGGTGCGCTCGCATATGTCATCTTCATATACTACAGCATACCATACCCCATCATCCTGGCAACAGCAACAGCCATACTGACACTCATACCGATAATAGGTGCCTGGCTAATATACACACCCATAAGCATGCTGATGTTCTTCAGCGGAGACGCACAGACAGCAATAACATTCTTTGTCCTGAACCTTCTTATCGTAAGCAGCATACCTGACTGGATAACAAAACCGCTCATAATAGCAAAAGAAAAAAAGATGAACATCCTTCTTGTATTGATAAGCTTTATCGGGGGAGCCGCCGTATTCGGGCCTATAGGCTTCATACTGGGACCGATAATAATCGCCGCGGCAGCATCAATCGTATATGTCTTCATACATGATGCTGATAAAGAGATTAAAGAAATAGCAGGCTAAAAACTATATTAATAAGATAAAAGCAATTAGTAGAATGGTTCTGGAATCCTTCATCTCAAGCAGGGAACTTGAGAAGCGCCCGATAGAGATGCTTGCATACAGCATAATTGTCGCTTCAATCTCAATATGGTCTGCATACATAATATTTCCGACAGCAGCATCAATAGTTTTTCTGTTCCTAATATCCATAGCACTCGTGCCTGTAATATACGGCACTATAAAAGACGACGAGCTCAGGGAAGAAAACGCAGACAGGTCTGTATCTCTCGGATTTTTTGAAAGGCACGGCACAGTGCTGAAGATATATGCATATTTCTTTCTCGGGATAATCATCGCAACATCATTCTGGTATATGTTCCTTCCTGAACAGCAGGCAGAGGTCATGTTCGCCCTTGAGATAGAGACCACAGAAGCTCTTGGAGCATTCAATTCAAGCTACGGATTCCCGGAAATACTTGCAAACAACCTTAAGGTAATGTTGCTCTCTTTCCTCATATCATTCATTTTCGGCACAGGCGCCATATTCATATTAAGCTGGAACGCTGCAGTCGTAGGAATATTCATAGGAAATATAGGAAAAGATCTTATCCATATACACAGCTCAAAGATAATTGCGCTTATCATGGCGCTTGTCCAGGGCCTTTCAGGCATAGCGCTGCACGGCATACCGGAGATTGCCGCATACTGCATAGCAGGTATGGCAGGCGCGATACTGTCAATAGGGATGACAAAAGGTCACAAGACAGACATCATAATGAATGATTCTACAAAACTGTTTCTCATATCAGTCGCAATCATCGTGGCTGCCGCATTTATCGAAGTATATATAACACCAGCACTATAACGACCAAAAGCTATATATATAATTTTCGGTTATAATAAGAGATATGATAATACCATTTATAGCCATAGCCATGTTCATCATACTTGCAGTCCTGTGGACCATAGACACTGTAGAGACCTGCAGCCTTGTTGACAAAGAAGGCCTGGATGTGGAAGAAAACCCGGTAGCAAAATTCTTCCTGAAGATAAATGACAGGGATTTCGTAATCTTCAAGCTGTTTGACCTTGCGATGCTTGGAGGCATACTATACTATATATACGGAACCAACATGCTCGCTGCAGAGATACTTCTTTTTGCATTCACGCTCGTATACGCATATACGGTCGTACACAACTATATCGTTATCAACAGATGTAAAGAGGACAGGATATGAAAGACATAGCTGAAGATATAACATCGCTCAAGGCAGATGCAGAGAAAAGATACAGTAAAAGGCATATAAGTATTTTAAAAAAGGTTGTCGGAAAGATCATACCTTTACTTGTGCTTGTCTTAATCATAACTATTTTCATAAGGTTTTCTATAAATCTCACACCGGGACAGGAAAGGATGCTGATACTTCTTGACAAAGCAGTGATTGGCCTGTTTGCCATAGACCTTCTCACAGATTATATCCTGAGCAGCTCAAAAAGCGCCTTTCTCAGGAGAAGATGGTTCAGCTTCCTCTTATTTCTACCGTTGTTCAGCATCATAGGAAAGTTAGGCACCGGGACTGCAAGACTGCTGTATTGCAGCGAGATAGTGTCAACGGGAGAGAAAGCAGAATGCCTGCTAAGATTTCTTGAGAGCAACACATTGAATCCTGCAATGAAAGCCGGCCATGTGACAAACATAAGCGCACGCCTTGCAAGATCATCCTACATCCTTGAAAGGCTAAGGTCTATATAGAAAATAATGATATATTCCCAGGTTCATTTGGTGTTCACATCTTCATTTGGAATCAGATGACGATCTTCAAATCATTACCTTTTGGGATACCTGATTAAAATGTAAAAGTGAGCCCGGAGGGAATTTCATCAAAAGACTCCTTTGCGCCTCAAAAGAGTCCCCTTGAATTTGAACCCACGACCCTCGGATTAGAAGTCCGATGCTCTTTTTGGTTTCGAAAAACCTAAAATACAGGAAAACTTGTTTTTCCGAAATATCCAAGCTGAGCTACGAGCCCACATATCACAACATCAGTTGACGCATTATCTTTTTAAAGATTTATCTTTAAAGCCAGCTTTTGAAAAGCAGCGCATCATGCTCAAGAAGCGGTGATTCGCATACGACAGAGCAACTATAACCATTTTCCCTTATCGAATCAGCCATAAGGCGAAAATCAGGATCTTTGGCACTTAACGGAAGATGGCTTATCTCATTGCCGTTAGCATGCCTCATGCATGACATATGTATATGAAAACGCTTCAGATCAAGCTCATTCTCAAGCCTTTCAAAGACAGAAGTATAATCACCCTTATCTTTTATCCCTCCGAAAGTGCGCGCATGCAGATGCCCGAAATCAATAACAGGACAAACATTATCACAGGCCTTGCAAAGGTCTATAATCTCATCCATGCTCCCGAAAGATTTCTGTTTGCCCATTGTCTCGGCACCGAACATGACCTTTGAGGGATACTGCCTGTACACCTCATCAATATTTGCCTTTATCAACGAAAATGCCTCATCTTTCGGCCTCTG
>JAGLUQ010000130.1 GCA_023134675.1 Candidatus Aenigmatarchaeota archaeon
GGAAGGAAAGCTATATCAATGTTTTCGTCTTTCAGGGATTTCATCTCAGGTATCTGGTCTGTGTCTCCGGCGTGGTATATTTTCACATCGCTGACCTTAATTATATAACCTACGCCAAGACCTTTGGGGTGGTAGGGCTTTTCTATGTTGTAGGCCTGGATAGCTTTTATTGATACATCATCAACTGTCATGGAGTCGCCGGCGGCTGTCTCTGTGACACCACCATCTATCTTTGATGCGCATCCCTTTGCAGCGACTATCTTTGTATCATTATCAGACAGCTGCCTTATCACATCCGGATCGCAATGGTCGTAGTGCTCGTGCGTCACAAGAATTATGTCTGCCTTAGGCGAGTTTTCAGGAATCTTGTAAGGGTCTATATATATTGTTTTTCCGCCTGAGACAACCATAACTGATGCATGGCCTAAAAGGCTTGCAGAGACGCTTCCGAAATCAATCTTATCCATTATATCACCAACATATGCATTATACACTTGTTTCCATAAAATCTAGGCATTATCTAATATTATCGCTTTCAAACATTATATATCTTATAACTGATGCATATCAAGAAACAATATAAACAGGGAAAAACAAGTTAACTCATATGTTCAGCAAGAGCGAGAAAAAGACGCTTGAAAAAATATTCAGCAAAAGCATTGAAGTCATCGATTCTGTAACGATGAAAAACGGTGCCATACTTGCAAGTCCGCCGGGGCGCAGGTACCCTTATGTATACCCACGAGATACAATGCTCATACTGCGCGTCCTGCTTGAGCTTGGAGAGACAAAAAAGGTCAGGAAGACGCTTGAGTTCATACTGGATCTTGTGGGGGAGACTGGTGAATGGTACCAGAGATACACAAAAGACGGTGTCTCGGCAAGCTACAGGCCGTCACAAGTGGACTGCAATGGACTTGTCCTTTATATGATAAAAAGATATTATGATGCCACCGGCGACAGAAAATTTCTTGAGAAACACTGGAAGCAGATATATCTTGGGACACGGTTTCTTGAGGAGCATTACATAAAAGAGGAAAAGCTTGTGTTTTCTATGAATTCCATACATGAATGGCCGCCTATGGAAGCAGGTTTTGAGATATGGGCCAATGTGTGCGCTTACGCCGGCTTTAAGGCAGCCTGTGAAATCGCAGAGACTCTCGGAAAAAAAGATGACATGAAAGAATGGTGCGGGATTGAAAGAGAGCTGAAAGAGACTCTTATGACAAAGATGGTCAAGGACGGGCATTTCATAAAGCTTACCAACATGACAAAGATATATGATGCGGACATATCAGAGCTTGGCGCATACATACTTGGCATGCTTTCGGCAGAGGACAGGATTATGGAAAACACTGCGGATAATATTGAAAAACACCTTTATGACAGAAAGCTTGGAGGCATACACAGGCATGTGGAAAAGTATGGCAGGCCGGGAAGGAACAATGGTGGGTACGGGCCGTACAGCATGTATACCGGATGGATGGCGCAGTATTTTATCGATAGAGGTGATGCCAGGAGAGCGAAAAGATACATGGACTGGTTCATAAGACATAACAAGGGAGGGCTTATACCTGAGCATGTGTCTACAAAAAATAATTTTCTCAAGTGGCAGAAAGAGGCAAAAGATATCGGCAGGTATTACAAGAGCGGCCGGAAGGATGAAGCTGAAAAAGTCATGCGGTCAAAAGATTTCAGGGAAAATAGCCTTGCATACTGGGTCGTTCCGCTCACATGGGGACATGCTGAATTCCTGCTTGCATACCATAAGCTGAAGAAGAAAGGATTAATATAGGATAAGTTTCTCTACTGCCCTGCTCCAGCCTTTTGGACCTTCAAATTCTGTCTTTATTGCCTTAAATTTTACTTTTATTTCAGGGTGGGCGGAGTTTTTAATAATCACAGGAATGTCTACATTTTTTAGCATTGGTATGTCATTTTCACCGTCGCCAAGGCCTATCGTCTTCAGGATGCCATATTCTTTCCTGAAGAGATCAGATAGAATATTTACGGCTTTTCCCTTATCGCTTTCGCCCATGATGTGGCAGTAGCGCCCGCCTTCAGTGAACCTGTATCCTGCTTTTTTTATCATGGCCTTTATCTTCTTCTTATCTCCTTTGTCATCAATCCTGAAGGCCTCATCATATTCCCTTTTCTTTGCAAGCCCAGCATCTTCTTTTTTCAGGCCTGAGTCTTCTGACAGCTCTTTTGCTGACATCTCAGAGAATGAAGTTATCTTAAATCCTTTGGTTTTTATACTGTCTATGACTTCGGTGAGATTTTTTATGCCTGTGCCAAGCTTTATTATGTCATATTTTCTGTCTTTTCTTGTGAAAGGGTATCTGATGCTGAAATATTTGTCAGGGATGAAAATGGCTCCGCCGTTCTCTGAGATGAAAGGGTCTTCTATACCAAGCTTTTCACGGAACTTCTCTATCTCTGCGCGGGTCTTGCTTGTGCATATTATGAGCGGTATCTTTTTCTGTTTGAGAGTCCTGATTGTCTTGAGAGCATCGCCATAAGAATATGTGTTATGGTCTATGAGGGTGCCGTCAAGGTCTGAGAATATTACTGCTGCCTCTTCATGACTCTTATCTTCTGCCATTGGAGAATCGCTCCGAAACTATGTAAAATATCTTAATATACAGCAAGACCTATCACTAGCAATGATATAAAAATGGCTACAAAAAAGAAAACTATAAGATGCGAACTGTCTACTGCAAGAAGAGGGTCTTTATAACGTTCATAATATATTTTACCATTCTTTTTATCTGAAAAGCGCCAGCCTTTCTTGTTGAGCTCTTTCGCTTTTGCAGTTATATCCGGATCTTCCGCATCAAGGGCAATCTTGCTGTCTTTTGCAGGCATAGATATATTTATTCAAAGGTATATATAATATTTCTGGGAAAAGCTTAGTGATTGAGCCTGAATGATATGTCTGTTACTACGTCATCAATGGCTGCGAGGACTCTTTAGGGATATAGTAAAAGCATTGTGATGCCGGGTTTGAAGCCCGATGAGTTCTGGCTCAGCTTCAAATCCTGGCAGTCCTTAAGCAGTGTACGCTTCCAGCTCAACGACATGGAATATGCCGTTGCCCGCAGAGTTGTATGTGCCTGTGATTCTAATGTATCTTACATCTCTTGGGCTGAAGCTATGAGTCTCAAGACCGCTTCGGTCGCCGGAGGTGTCAACTGAGATCCAGTTTGAATTGTCTGTTGAGGTCTCAACTGTGTACTGGTAATGACGACCGTCAAGGTCCCACACTTTTACATTGATGGTGTCTATTGTGTATATGTTATCTAATGTAATTGTCATAGGTGTGTTGAGCCATATGCTTGCATAGCCTGAGTTCCAGTCGTAATTGGTTTTGTCATCATCTATCATTTCGTATGAGTCCAGTTCAGATCCCAAGTCCCAGCCACCTTCTGCAGTTGCACCGTTTGAGGCTAAAGCGACATTGGTGCCGGGAAGTTCGGGTTCAGGTTCTGGCTCAGGTTCTG
>JAGLUQ010000131.1 GCA_023134675.1 Candidatus Aenigmatarchaeota archaeon
ATGTCTGCGGCCTGACAGTATACGATTACCCTCACGTCGGCCACAGCCGTGTATACATAATGTGGGACATCTTAAGAAGATATCTTGACTACTCAGGATACGACCTCAAGCATGTCCAGAACATCACAGACATCCACGATTCCATAATCAGGAGGGCAAAAGAGGAGAATGTCTCTCTCGAAGAGCTGACAGAGAAATTCACAAAGATAGCTTTTGAAGACATGGACCGGCTAAGGATAAAGCGGGCGCATGTCTATCCTAAAGTCACAGAGCACATAAAAGAGATAATCGACATGGTCCAGACCCTTATAGACAAGGGATACGCCTATGTCACAGACGACGGCTCAGTCTACTACGACATATCAAAATTCAAAGACTACGGCAAGCTTTCACGGATAGATGTCAGCCAGACAAAAGCAGGCGCAAGAGTAGTAGTTGATGATTACAAGGAAAATCCGCAGGATTTTGCTATCTGGAAAGCGGCAGACGACGAGCCCAGATGGGACAGCCCATGGGGTAAAGGAAGACCGGGATGGCATATAGAATGTTCTGTAATGGCTGTGAAACACCTTGGAAAGACTCTTGATATCCACACAGGCGGAAGAGACCATTACTTCCCGCACCACGAGAACGAGATAGCCCAGAGCGAGGCCGCCACAGGAAAGAAGTTCGTCAACTACTGGATGCATACAGCATTCATAAACATAGGCGGGGAAAAAATGTCAAAATCCCTGAAAAACTTCATCACGCTAAGAGATATAATGAAGCAGTACAGGCCAGAGATCCTTCGCCTTTTCATGATATCATCCCATTACAGGACACCTGTAGACTACAACCCGAAAAACATAGAGCATGCAAAAGCAACTCTTGAAAGATTAGAGACCTTCCTGGACAATCTTGCCTTCTACAAAAAAGACGCACCCGGTAAAGGAAAGAAAGACAATGAAGTCCAAAACATCATAGATCTGTCAAAGAAAGAGTTCATCAATGCAATGGACGACGACCTCAACACACCTGAAGCCATAGCATCCCTTTTCAGCTTTGTGAAAGATATCAACAAGCTGATGGAAGATAAGGGCGCGATAGGAAAACCTGCAATTGATAACATCAAGGCGCACTTGTACGACCTTGACCAGATATTCAGCATACTTCCTGTATCTGACAAAAAAGAAGACTCTCTCTCTGATGAAGTTGAAGATCTTATCAAAAAAAGAGAGCAGGCACGAAAAGATAAAGACTGGAAAACAGCAGACGAGATCAGAGACAAGCTTGACAGTATGGGCATAATCATAGAAGATACAGGCTCCGGCATAAAATGGCACCGGAAAAAGTGATAAATTCTCAATATCCAGTACCCCAAACTATAAAAACCCAGACATCCAATTATCAGATAGTGATACTTATGGTAAAATCAGAGATGTCGCTTCCTGAAGGCAAGCTTGGCCTTTTCTGGTTGATGGGTGCGCTTGCCATGACCTCAGGCGCATGGGTTCTGGGTCTTGAGAACGCGACAAGCAGTCACCTTTTCTTCGCCTTCATACTTGTCCTTTTTGCAGGGCTGTCATGGATAGGCGTAGCTGTCGGAGTTGTCCACAGCAACAAGAGATAAATATTGTGATGCCTGATGAAAAGAAAGCTTCCTGAAGAAAAGCTTGCAGGCCAATGGTTCATCGCCACCCTTCTCGTATCCGCAGCGATGTGGATAGGCATAAATATTGAGTGGGTTCTCGGTGTAACTTCATCCTCCTATTACGGCGCACTATTTCTCGCATTTCTGTTCAATGCAGTTGCAGGTCTCATTTACATAGCAATAACTGTAGAAGTTGCGAAAGATCTGTGATAATATTCAGCAGATGCCTGTTTAATTGAAAGGAAGAAATTGTCTCAGAAGTTTTTGATGCATCGCTATTATTTCTGGATTCTGTTCATCTTTAATTGTTTCTTTTATCTGTTCTACCATTATTGATGTGACAATTACTACTCTGTATCATCTTAGTATGACACATATCTTGATATACACAGAAAACTAATGACTATCTGTAAGTGACAATAAAGCTTACAAATATGGGGTGGTAAATTATGATAAAAAATGAAAATAAATCAACGGCTGGGCAGGAAATAAAAAAAACAGAAAAGATAGAAGGCACACTCGAAAAAGCGCTTGTATCTCTGAACTTATTTTCACCGGAAGTCCTGTTGCTTGTCCTTGCAATTGTGGCAGGATAATCCGCAGTAAATTTTTAAGAGGTAGTGATGAAAATGGAAACTACAGATAAATTTCCTGAAAGAATAAAATCAGATATAGCAGGCAGGATTGCAGCTTTTAATGGATTTGGGCTTGAAGAATATGTTGAAGCTATGGGTCAGTATCCTATAAGCGAGCAGGGAAAAAAGGCAGCTGTAGCAGGTTATGCACAAACTCTCTTTGAGATGATGATAGAAGATAAGCTGCACTTGCCAACAGATCACGGCCTGATGGAAGTTGATGCAAAAGAAGGAATTCCGATAATAAACAGAGATACGGGAGAAACAGATAGATATTCACAGGAAGAAATCACAATAAAGTATGCAGGCGACCTTATAGATGCTTGTTTATTTTTAGGTGATGAAGAACTTATAGAAATAGCTGTAGACACTATTAAAGAACCGTTAGTGTCAAGACCTGATATTCTTCTTGAAGAAGCAACAAAATTATATGAAAAGGGTTATGAAGAATCATATAAAAAATTAGCATCAGTCTACGAAGAAATAACAGATAAGTTAATTTTTTAGTTTCTGTTTTAATCTCTTTTTCATTCTTTTCCTATATCCCACATCAGATTAAAATAATGCATGAATGATTGTGCAATATCCTTGCTTTTTAAGTGGATTGCAATCGGATTATTTTCTGAATAAATCAATATGTTCACATTATCTCCGTATATAGTTATAGACATCGGGCTGCTGTATTTGTCAGGTACAAATCGAATATTATTCTCTACAGGCGTCAGCAATTTTTTATCCCTTGCCGATTCGCTGTATATCACATCTCCCCGAATTCCGAACATTTTAGCTTTTTTCTGGAACTGAGGCATATAATACTTCAGGAAATCAAAAATCTTGCCTTCATTAGCAAGTACATAGAAATTTTTCTTTTCCTTTAAGACATAATTACTCGCAGTCTTCATCCCTTCTGTACCCAAAAAAACCTCAACCTTGACATCCTTTTCATTTTTCTGATATCTTTTCATAAGTTCAGGCAGCATAGACTGGATATTAGCCTCTTTCTCTTTCACGATCTCAACCAGTCTTTCAGGGCTTACTGCCTCAAATATTTTCTTGTTGTCCTGTATAGTATAGCTCACAAGACCCTTATCAAGAAGCTTCTGCAATATTTCGTAAATGCTTTTTCTTGAGACTTTTGCCCTGTTCATAAGGTTAAATATGGATGATGATTTCGATTGCATCAGAGCCAGATATACATCAACTTCCTTAGGTGTAAGTCCGATCTCTTCAAGCAGTTT
>JAGLUQ010000132.1 GCA_023134675.1 Candidatus Aenigmatarchaeota archaeon
TTTTTTTCAAAAGTTATATAAAGCAGGAAGACCTATATCTTATTTATGGAACAGTTCCTGTTGAACGTTTCATAAACAGTTTTATGGTTCAAAAAAGTCATTTTGGGCTTTTTTTTGAATTCAAGAATATTTTTGATGGTGGTTCATATCGGTAAGGAAATAGATTCGGAAAAATTAATCCGTGATGGATGGATAAAGACATGGCTTGTCTTTGATACGCAGGCGGTTGACAAGAAGATGCTGAAAGGTCTTCTTTCCGGGCTTATGGACAAGATAAGGATGATAAAAGATGTTCGTGTGCTTACTGAATCTATGACCGAACCTGAATCGATAGAGTCTTCAGAAAAGTTTAAACAAAAAGGTATAGATACTGTTTTCAGCCAGGTGCTTGAGATGGAGATACTTGCAAAGGATTTTGAGACTCTGCTTTATCTTGTTGTCACTTTTGGCCCTACAACATTGGAAGTGCTTGCACCTAAAGAGATAAAGCTTGATATGAGGCAGATGCAGAATACATTGATACTTGTCTCAGAACTTATGCATAGGTATGCAGCAGCTGGTGCCGGCGGTATGGTGCTGACAAAAGTGTGATTCCTGATTTAGATGAGATTGCGTGTAGTATTGAAGCTGATTCTTGCATCTTTTCTGTTACTGTCATCTTTCTCCTCTCCTGCTTTCGCATCTTTTATAAATACACATGAAATCTCTGTATCTATTGATGATTCCGGTGCTGCTGAGGCATCTGTGGATATTGAGTTTGCTGACCTTACTACGAAAGAGGTCTATTATTTTGTGTTTTCCCGCATAGATTCGCTTTCTGCGAGCGATAATTATGGTATGCTCCTCTGCAACACTAAAGTTTTCTCTTACGGTACGCAGATAACATGTAAGCCAAATACTGAAGATATATACAATTATTCTGTCCATTTTGATTTTAATATGCTTGGGCTTCAGTCACAGTATGATGATAATTTCTTTTTCTCGTATGATTATAGTATGAAAATTCCTACAGATCAATTTGCAATAACTTTCGTGCTGCCTACAGGTACGGCTCTTATGGAGAAGGAAGAGGGTTTTTCGCCTTATTCGCCTGAGGGTGGTGTTATCGGAAGCACTGATGATGGCAGACATATAACTGTTACATGGTCTGAAGATAATCCTTCTCTTGGGAGCGATTATTCGTATCGGGTCTTTTATGAGCAGGTAATTCAGATATATTCAAATTCATGGTTTTATCCTGTGGTATCTTTGTTTGCCTTGTCTCTTGTTTTAGTATCTTTCATGTTATTTAGGTTTAGGAAAGCAAGAAAGATAAAGACTGTGCTGTCTGTGCTTCATGAAGGTGAGCGGAAAGTGATTGAGCTGTTGATGGGAAAGGAAGGCATTTGCGATCAGAGATTTCTTGTAAAAGAGACAGGGTTCTCCAAGGCTAAGATGAGCCGCATAATACTTGATCTTGAAGAGAGAGGCCTTGTGACAAAGACAAGGAGAGGCCGGACTAATATAATTAAGCTTTCCGAGAAAAAAATCAGATAGTGATTATTTCTTTTTTGCTGCTTTTGTGAGTTTAGGCAATGCGATTACCGGAGGTATTCCTGCCATCTCTGAGAGCTGGAGCGCTTTTAGGCCTGCTGTCTTGAACAGATAGTTTATTATCTCTATATGCTCGTCTTCGGGCAGGCTCTTGCTTTTTTCCCATTCCTTTACAATGTTTTTGTTGTCTTTGCCTGCGTATATAATCATACCTTCTATCTCAAGCTTTGCGACATCCGGCTCGAATGTGCTTGTGAAGCTGAACTTTATGTTCAGTATGTCGCTTTTTGTGCCGAAAGCGTTGAGTTTTCCTTCTTTTACATCTTCTATCTTAGGTACAGTGTTTATAGATAGCTTCTGGCTGGTGTTTCCAGTCTTGCTTACGCTTAGCTTATTGTAGTTTATACTGATTATTCCCATTGAATATCACCTTGCTCTTCTTTTGTGATTAAGATTTATAAGCGTTTTGATTATTTGTTCTTTGATATTGTAACTTTTGAAGTTTATCTTTTGATTGGCTGATTTTTGATAAAAAACATCAGTATTTTTTGAAAACTGTGTTTTCTCTATTTATTTTTAAAATAAGCTTGATATAAGCTTTTTGAACTTTTTAAAGGTAAATTGAACTTTATTATGTGATTTTAGTAGGTATGTGTCTATGTGTTTAATGTTTGTGGAACTGTTTCCAGATAGGTATATATATACCCCCTCATAATATTGTTTCAGTTGGTTTTGCAGGAGTGCTTGCTATCTTCTGTAGGATCTAAGGTTTTTTATTGAACAAATAAAAAATAGGTGAAATAAAATGCAAATAAGGAAAATCGGAACAGCACTTGTTGGTGCTGTATTGACGAGCGCCACTCTTATGGGTGGAGCCCTTGCTGCTGACCTGGGTAATTACCCGGCACCTTTCGCAACGGACGATGGCGTCCAGTCAACAATTGTTGTTG
Organism: Candidatus Aenigmatarchaeota archaeon; assembly: GCA_023134675.1. Taxonomy (GTDB): domain Archaea; phylum EX4484-52; class EX4484-52; order EX4484-52; family GLR71; genus GLR71. Next base: position 2,484 of record JAGLUQ010000132.1, read on the forward strand.
GTTCACAGGGAACTGACGCGGCTGGTATCGCTAAGGACATTGTGGGTGCAATTAATATAGGTGCAGCTTTGGCGCAGATCGGTGGAACCGTTACTGGCGGAACTGCAGCAGTAAGTACTGTTGTTGGTGCAAAGAGCGACGATGTTGCTATTGGAACAGCAGTTAGTGCTACTCTTGGAACAGGTCCTTTTAAGGACAATAAGCTTGCAGGTCTTCTTGATACTAAGATAAGCTTTGATGATGGTACAAAGACAAGGACATTGGATGTGCATGAAGAAGTTGCAATAACAACTGACTTGAAGGTTATGTCAAGTGCTGATGACAAAGATTTTGGCTCTGATATAGTTCTTTCAACAGATGCTAAAGATTCAGTTGTCTATAAGTATGTTCTTGAAACTGATACAGACTTCAACGCATCTAAAGTAACTACAGACTATCCGCTTGAGATAACAGTTCTTGGTAAGAAATTGAAGATAACAGATATTGACACAACAACCAATGAACTAACTGTTTCAGAGGGTCTAGAAGCTGCTATGGGTATGGACACAACTCTTGAGATAGATGGTATGATACTTGAGGTCACTGCTATCGGTCAGGATACTGTCGCTTTCAAGGTCGGTGCAGATACTGCATTCGTAAACAAGGATCAGACAAAAGAGATAGGCAATTCTGGCATAAAGGTAAAGGTTGACAATATCCTATATACAGATGATGCTGATTCAAGGCAGATTCTTGTAACAGCAGGAACATCAACTACAGATACTATCCAAGATGGTGATCCTATGGAGATGTTTGGCGAGCCTGATGAAGAATCAGATGCTGTATGGGTATGGGAAATTGATGCACAGACAAACAGTCTTACAATTGGTGCTGAACATAACCAGGTCTATGACGAGCCGGATGAAGATGTTGTCACTGTAGGTAATACACTAACCCTTCCAAACGACTATGGTGCTGTATCTCTGGATGTTTTGACAGTTTCTGACTATGGAACTTATGAGTTGGCTTTCGATGA
>JAGLUQ010000133.1 GCA_023134675.1 Candidatus Aenigmatarchaeota archaeon
ATTAGATGAGGGCGAAAAGATAATAAGGAACTGCATAGACAAGATAGCAAGGTATGATAATCTCTTCCAGGATGCCAGAAAATTGTCAAGCTATCTGGCAAAGGCAGACAATTTCATAATACTAGGCAAAGGAATCAATTATTCTGTAGCAATGGAAACAGAACGTATGTTTGATATTTATACAAATGTTCCGGCAAGAGCATATGAAAGCGGAGAATTCAAGCACGGACCTCTTACAATGATCAAAGATAGAGGTGATCAATTTGATAAAAGACATATTGTAATAGCTATAGCACCACACGACGAGACATATTCTTCAATCAAAAATACAATAGAACAGATAAAAACACGAGATGGAGAAGTAATTGAACTTACAAATATTGATGATGAAAGATTAATAGGAAAAATAATAAATAGAATTAAATTGAAAAGGAAAAATAAAGAAGACAACAATCTAAAAATGCCAACCTTAGATTTTTATGAAAATGCAGAAATAATATTATTGCAAAATTTAGTAATTGGTGCTGCAAAGAGTAAAAATATCTTTCTTCTAGGATAGGCCTGCTTGATAAGATCATATTACTATGGAATATACCTAAATATTTTGCCAATAAAATCGATACTACATTATTTGGTCAGGAATTACAATATAAAAATTCAGACCAAACAAATCATTATGATCAAAGAAAGTTTCTTTATTTATGGGCATAAGAATGTGCTATCTCTCCATCCGACAACTCTTGAGTTTACCAAGGATGATGAGCTTACTTTAAAGGGAGACTGCATACTTGGGGTTTGTGCTACTAAGTCGCTTTCTGAGTTTTCTGATGAATTTAAGAAAATGATAAGGGATGATAAGGTAAAGGTTTCTGTTGAGATTGAGGCTGATGGAGTTACGGAGATTGTTGCAGGTTTCGGGCATCCGGACCTTACTCTTTCTGACTTTAATGAAATGGTAATACGGAAGAGCGGGTTTGTGTGCGGGCGGACTTTGTGCGTGCATGCTGACAAGGCAGCTGCGGATGTGGACAGAAGGATTGTTGAGCACTTGAAAAAGGCAGGTTCCAAGGCGAAGGTTACTATAAGTGTTTCTGATTGAAGCAAAACAGATATTAATGTTATTGGTTAAGTGTTTATCATGAGCGTTGTCAATGATATAAAGAACCTGAAGATACAGGGTGCAAGTGAGATTGCCAAAGCTGCTGTCATCGACCTCAATGCTTGCGGGAACCGGCTCAAGAGCAAGACAAAAGATGAGTTTATTGAAGAGCTTGAGATGCATGCGATGAAGCTCAAGGGTGCGCGTCCTACAGAACCTGCTCTTCTGAACTGCGTGAATTCAGCCATGTCAAAGATTAGAAAATCCAAATCATCCGAGATTATTAAGCTCAAAAAAGAGCTGTTCATGTACTGCAAGGAAGAAGTCCTGAGGATAAAGACAAATATGCGAAAGATTGAGGAAATCGGCGTCTCTGTCATACCTGAAAATTCTATAGTGCTGACACACTGCCACAGCCACAATGTTGTCAACATCCTGAAGACGGCAGACCCTGTGAAAGTCTTTGCTACAGAGACAAGGCCAAGGTTCCAGGGCAGGATGACAGCAAAAGAGATATCTTCGGCAGGTATAGAGACCGAGCTAATACTGGATGATGCAGTGGCTGATGTCATGAAGCAGGTGGATCTTGTCATCATAGGAGCTGACGCGATAACAAAAGACGGTGTCATTAATAAGGTGGGATCTAAGATGATTGCCGAAATCGCTTTTGACTATAAGAGGCCTCTATATGTCGCCGCTTCCACGCTGAAGGTCATTGATAAGATAGATATTGAAGTCAGGGATTCTTCCGAGATATGGAAAGATGCGCCTAAGAATATAAAGATAAAGAATTATGCTTTTGATGTTGTGCCATACAAGCACATTACAAAGATAATAACTGAGAAAGGGTTGAAGACCCCAAAACAGATCAAGTTCTAAGACTGATACATATGGATTACGATGCAATTGTTGTAGGCGCAGGGATAAGCGGACTTCTGTCTGCTCTTGCCCTGTCAAAAGAGGGAAAAAAAGTTCTTGTGTTTGAGAAGAGCAGCTTTATCGGCGGGAATGCAAGGAGCTATGATGTTGACGGGTATACAATAGATACAGGACCCCATGCAATAACAGGAGTTCATGACGGACCTCTTGGAAGGCTCCTGAAGGAGTATACAGGGCAGATTCCTGATATGGTCTATCATGGAAATTATTATTTCAGGACATCAGAAGGTCTTTACCCGATTCCCGCGTCTGTGAAAGACTGGATAGGTTTCGGAGCTATATCAAATAATGATAAGATTAACATTTCAAAGCGTATAACATGTGAGATAATAAGGAGCACAATGTCAAAAGATACAGGAAAATCAGTGTATGATATTATAAAATATGATAAACTTTCAGAAAATGCACTCAAACTTACAGATTCATTGTGCTATTTCCTTAGCGGAACATCTATGAAGATGACGCCTGCAAAAAGAATGCTTACAGGATTCAGTGTAGAAGGCATAAACGGGCTTAATATACAGGACTGCTGCAGTGTGCTTAAGCGACTGTTTATAGCACATAATGTCTCAAAAGGGCAGAAGTATCCCCTAGGCGGTCTTGGGAAGATTACAGAGCATATTGTAGATTCTTTTCCTGAAGATATGGTCAAGATCATCAAAGGGTCTCCTGTTGATGAGATAATGATAGAGGATGGAAGGGCAACCGGTGTCAGATCAGGAGATGAGACATATAACTGTGACTTTGTTGTATATACAGGATTTGTCAAGGATTTGGGAAAAGTTGTGAATGAAGAGTTGCCTCCTGAATTTCTGGAAAACATAAATAAAATCAAACAGGCAAAAAGCTATACCCTATGGCTTGGACTCAAGGAAGAGCATCCGATGTTAGATTACAAGGGGTCGGAGGTATGGTATGAGACAGGCGAGCCGTTCTGGGCTATGCCGACATCAAATTACGACCAGTCGCTTGCGCCTCCAGGAAAGCAGCTTGTCGCATTCAGCTTTATTGTCAAGGATAGTGTCACCAAGACAAGAAAAGTGGCATGGGAGACTATAATTTCGGTCTTTCCAGGTATTGAGGACCTTGTGGAAATGGAGCATGAGCAGGTGACGATACCTGAAAAGGCGGCGATAACTGTGGACTCTTTTTTCTGCGGGCCTTGCTCACCTTTTGAAAATCTGTTTCTTGCAGGGACAGATACGGACCCCCGGAGCATGGGGCTTACACGGGCTTCCCATTCTGTAGAGGAGATGCTTGCTGTGCTGAAGGATAGAGGGTTTATTTAGATAAGGAATTTTCCGTTTTTCATTATTGTTTTTTTTCCGTCTATGATTATTGTACAGTTGAGCATCACACCGTCAACATGGGTAGGGCATTCCCATCCGGAGCCTGTGATTTCAGGAAAGCCGCTGCCCATTGC
>JAGLUQ010000134.1 GCA_023134675.1 Candidatus Aenigmatarchaeota archaeon
TGCCTCTTGATCTTCGCATCAAACTTGCCCTGCTGTTCAAGTATGTCTCTTATCTCTTTCTCGCTCAGGCCTGCCATCTCAACCTGTATATATTTTGAGCCGACAGGCATGATCCGTGTCTCAGTAAGCCCGAGTGTGTTTACCCTGATATTCAATGTAGTAATGGTCTTCTGTATAAGTGAAGGATCTTCCGGCTCAAGAAGTGCACGGACGCCGCCTTCAAGGTCAAGCCCTTTCCTTATGCTTGTGGTAATGCCGGCAGTGCCGTCGTCCTGCAGAACATAAACAGGATGTATAAATATCACAGAAAGTAAGATGGATGCAAAAAGCATCAGTATTCTCCAGTCCTTGGCTAATTTTTTGTAGTTCATTTTCTCTTACCTTTCTTTGACTTTGCGCGTTTTTTGCTCTTTGAGTTCTTTGCTTTCTCCTGTCTCCTCACATATCTGGGCTTCGCCTTCTCTTCTTCTTCCTCAGCCTCTTCATCCTTGTCTTTGTCCCTGAGATACCATCTAAGGAGTCCGACATTCTGGAACCATGTAGTCATGTAATCTGCAATAAGACCGAATATGATGACAAGAGCAATCTGGTCAAGCACAGATGATGTAGACACAAGATAAAGTATGCTGAAAGCAGCGATTGCAGATGTAGTCATAGTAATCCCTGTCTTCATGGAAGAGCTGACTCTTTCATCAAGCGTGCCCTCACTTTTTCTTTTTATAAGCCGTGTCGTCAGAAGTATGTCTGTATCCACAGAATAACCGATAAGCAACAGAAGCGCTGCAAGAGTGCCAAGACTCAGGCTTATGTTGAATATGACCATGAGCGCCATAGCAAAAAGTATATCAACTGCAGCAGCAGATATGATAGCCACAGAAGGCACAATTGTCTTGAATGTCATGAATATTATAATTCCCATAAGAACGAACGCAAAAACAACAGCCATTATCGCCTGCCTCATGAACTCTTCACCGAGAGCGGCACCGACAGACTGTATGCTTATATTATCCTTATCATACGATATCGCCGCGCTGTCAAGTATTTCTGATATGCTTTCCTGTGTTATGACATTCTCGCTTTCAAATACAATGCTTATACCATAATCTCCTGATGTTGTCCGTACCACAACACTGCCGATCTTATCCTTTGCAATGCCTTCAACAAAAGCCCTGTCAAAACTGGAATCTTCCACAGTGACAGAAGCGACAGTACCTCCCTTAAAATCTATGCTCTTGTCAAGAATATCACCTGTTGTGCTGTAATTGTAGCCGAGAACACCGACAGAGAAGACAACAACAATAAGAGATATAAGTAGCAGTTTCTTGTAATCTGTTATCATCTTCATAAAGAACACACCGTAAGGTCTATCAAAGATTTCATGGTTACGTTTATATTTCTTTTGATTTCTTTTAGTATTTATTTGAGTCATATCGCAGAGATATGGCATTTTTTATATTTGAATTTAATCATTTTCTATAAAAAGCACCCGATACAATATAATACTATGTTCCCGGATATATACATCTATATCTCGCTTTTCTTCACAAGTTTTCTGGCATCAACAGTCCTGCCGTTAGGTTCTGAAGCGTATGTCGCATATGTCGCAAGCATAGGCCACAGCCCCGTCCTCATCATCCTCATAGCTTCAATCGGAAACTTCCTGGGGTCCCTGACAACATATTATGTAGGTCTTATGGGAGAAAAGACAATACTGTCAAGATATATAAACGAAAAGAATGAGAAAATCGCAAAAGCAAGAAACCTTTTCAACAGATACGGTACACCCGTCCTCTTTTTCTCATGGCTGCCTGTGATAGGCGATGTATTAGCTTTATTCGCCGGCATGGCAAGAACCGACATACACAAGTTCACCCTGTTCGTATTCTCGGGCAAGCTCGCCAGATATGTGTTTATCGTATTCTTTTTTTCAGCATGATTGCTGGTTTCGCATCATCAGAACTGTTTTTATCATTGTCTCATGAACAAATATATATATGCCCAATACCTATATTTAGCAGGTGCATTATAATGGTAAAACGTCCCGGATAAACGGGGTTATATCAATATAATTTTTGCACCAAAAAATGAACTTAAGGATATGTGATGGATATGGAATTATTGACGATGGAAAATATATTAGAGAACGCTAAGGTATATATTCCTGCAGATGTGCCTGGTTTAATGGAAGCTATATATGCTCAAAATCTTTATTTGATGACAGATGGAACAGGAAGATTTATGCTTTTTGCAGGTGATCAAAGAGTAGAACATGCTAAAGGGAACACAGACTTCTTTGGGGAGAATATTTCTCTTGACGACAAAACTCCTAGACATCTATTTGAAATAGCAAGCAATGGCAAGATTGGATTTTTTGCAGCACATTACGGTTCAATAACACAATATGCAAGAGAATATCCAGATGTTGTCTATTTAGTAAAAATGAACGGAAAAACAAACTTTGTAGGAATAGATCAAAAAGATCCAGTCAGCAGACAAATAGTTGAATTTGATAAGGTTCTTAGTTTAAAGGAAAAGAGACCAGAACTAAAAATACCTGCAGTAGGGTATACAATATATCTCGGAAGCGAATATGAAGCTGAGATGTTGACAGAGGCAGGTAATCTGGTAGCTGATGCACATGATAGTGGAATGCTTTCTGTTCTTTGGATCTATCCAAGAGGAAAAGCTATAAAGGGGGAAGAAGAAAAGAGCATCCATACAATTGCGGGTGCAGCAGGTGTTGCTCATTCTCTTGGTGCAGATGTTGTTAAGCTACCTTTTGTTGAAAATATAGATATCAAACTATATGACGAAGTTATAAATGCTGCAGGAAAAACAAAAGTTGTATTTGCGGGCGGTAGTTCAACTGACCCTGAGTTGTTTTTAAAACGCCTTTATAAGCAGATTGAAATAGGAGCATCTGGAAATGCTACTGGAAGAAATATACATCAATTGGATTATGAGAAAGCAGTCAGGATGTGCGATTCAATATCTTCCCTTACATTATATAATAAAGAACTTGAAGATGCTTTGAGTGTATACCAAGGCAGAAAAACTTTAGATCAGATTTTAAGAGCTTAAACCCGACCTTCATCAAAACTAATTGCCCAACAGGGCATTTCTTTTTTATTTCTTGATGGGTTTAATACTCCGATGCTCTGCATCGGTTAACAACCATCAAGAAAGATAGGAATTACCGTCTTGAAAATCCACGTAATATCACGGAGCTCTGCTCCGTGGGATAGTGGATTTTAGGCAATTCCTTTATTTTTCCCCAGAACTTTCTTTTCTTCTTTTAACCTTTCAGAACATAGGCGTCCATTCATTATCATTCTTCTTCTTAGGAACCTGTTCTTTCTTCTGATCAAACCCAAGCATCCTGTTGAATGCATCATCTTTGGCCGCATCATCACTGTTTGACTGCGGTTCAGGAGGTCTTGGATTATTC
>JAGLUQ010000135.1 GCA_023134675.1 Candidatus Aenigmatarchaeota archaeon
ACGACCTTGAAGACCCTGACAGCGACAACCTGAACAATTATGAGGAATACATGCTTGGAACAGACCCGAACAGCAACGACACAGACAATGACACAATGCCTGACGGCTGGGAAGCAGACAACGGCCTTAACCCTACAGACCCGAAAGACGGCGCTCTTGACGCAGACAATGACGGGCTTTCAAATGCAGATGAATACCTTCACGGCACAGACCCTAACAATCCTGACACGGACGGGGACGGGTACACAGACGGCTGGGAGATAGACAATGGAACAGATCCTCTTAACATTAACGATCCTACATGCCATGTCAACTGCGGAAGCAGCAGTAGTAGTAGCAGCAGAGGCGGCGGAAGCACACCACCTGTAGAAATCACAATCATAGAGAACAAGACAAATGAAACTTTTGAAAACGGAACAGTATATGTCTCAAAGATAGACCTTCCGGACACTGCATACATAGGCCAGACAATCACGATAAAAGGATGCCTCATATACCCTAAATCAGACACGATAGACTTTATGATAGATTTTGGTATCGTAGAATCCCTAACTCTTGACGGAAACAACTGCTTCATAATAAAATACAAGGTAGACCTTGAAGAAGGCAAGCACAATTTCGCGATAGTCCAGGAGAACGAGACATTATACTCAAAAGATGTTCTTGTATATGAATACAGTATAAGCAAAGAATATATTGCAGACATTAAAGTAGAACCCGAACCTATACAGAGCCCTACCGGTCTTCTTACATGGAAAAAAGTAAGCTTCGATACGATAATCTATCTTTTGATACTGCTGATAATAGTAGTTATATATTTAATGAGAAATACAATAAGGGCAGCTATTATAAAAAATAAGGCAAAATAATGGCCTCTACTTTTTCTTATTTTATTGTTATCAGTAAGTTACAACATACAGAAAGCTTTATAAAATTAAAAGCTTATATATAGTTCACAAGTGGTGAAAATGATAAAAAAAATCATTATCAGTGCAATTATATTCTTAGCGCTCATATCAGGAACAGCATATGCAGCCACTGACATATCCTTATCAGACACAGACATCACACCCAAAACGATATATGAAGGAGAAACCGCCCAGATAACTGTGGATTTTGATGTGGAAACACATGAAGACGAGTCAAAGGTGACCCTAAGCTTTTACATAGACGGCTATCTTGAAAGGAAAATCACAAGATATTATTCTGAAAAGACACATTCTTACACATACAGCCATGACACTGAAGACATGGATATAGGAACGCACACAGTAGAGATTGTCGCAAGGATATACAGGGGAACAAGCCTTATAAAGGCAGAAGACAGCATGACAAAAAAGTTTGACATAGAGGAAAAGACACCCGTAATTGATATAACGATGAATGTATATCCTGAAGACGCGACAGTGAATGAGAATATCCAGATCTTCGGATATGTGGATCCCACAGACGAGATAATAAGCATATTTGTAGACGGCATGGCGAAAAAGACAACAGTTCCAGACATCAACGGATACTACTCAACATTTGTTAAGATATCAAAGACAGGCGACCATGTCATAACAGCATCAATCGGTGACTCAAAGAAGCACAGGATAGTCAACATCGCTGAAGAGCCGGAACCTGTTGAAACAATACCTCAAGAGCCTAAAAAAGACATTGTAATTATAATCACAGAGCCTGAGACAGAAGATGATGACAAAGAAATAGTTGAAGAAGAAAAAATCAACTATATAACAGTTGAAGCAAGCAACAAGGAGATAGATGTGAACCAATATGAGAGCAACATAGTAAAAGTCACCATAACAAATCACGAGGACAAAAGCCATCTGTTTTCTATAGACACTACTTTTGATAACGAGATAATATTCATACCGCAGCCGGAAGTAATAAAACCGGAGCAGACAAAGGTACTGCCGCTGTATTTCAGCGTTGACGAAAAACCTGGCAGATACTATGGAATAATCTATGTCAGGAATGAGGAAAGGATTGTAAGCGAGATACCTCTCACAATCTTTGTCAGCGAGAATGATTACATCAAAGAGACTGTCGCACAGCCGTTTTTCAGTCCTGTGACAGCAGATTTGTTCATATTACTGCTCGTAATCTTTGCGATTGTGCTTATGATGGGCGTAGCGCACAGGATGACAAAAAAAACTGTAAGGCCGCTCGAGCTTTCAGATATGGAAAGACCGACAGCAGCATTGTTAAAAAAGGCGCATGAGACAGGAAACTTAATGAAAGAGACAAAGACAGTCCCTGAAACAGCCTATATTGTTCCATGGAGCAATATCGTATTCTAAAACACGAAAAAAATAGTAATATTTATAAGTTTATAAACATTAAATATATTTTAACTCTATTCGGTGGTGAAATATATGAAAACAACAAAATACGTCATTTTCGCATTAAGCATGATATTAATGCTGAGTATAACACAGCCAGTCATGGCTGCGTCAGATAATGCTGATTTTCAGTTTAATGCGCAATCGGTAGCATCATGTCCTGTAGAAGACACGATGATAACAGCTACGCTAAAAAATCTCGGCTCTGATACTGACACATATGTCATAACTTCAGACAGCAACTGGGTGACTATAGGAAATGATGTCATCAGCCTTGATGGTGGCGAAAGCAAGACATTCCCTATCTGGATAAAACCAAAGATTGACGCTGAATCTGGAGAATACACAATAACAGTCACAGCAGAATCAGATTCCGGTAAGTATCAGGACAGCATTGATTTTGTTGTCATGAAATGCTATGGAATAGAAGTTATGCCAGCGACAGATCTTGTTGAATCATGCATCGGCGAGACAAAAACAGTAGAAGTCACATTCTCAAACACAGGAAAGACAGAAGAGACATTCATACTGACAGCATCATCAGGAAAGTTTGACACAGGCAGCATAACAATCGCATCAGGAAGGGAAAAGACAGCAACACTTTCAATACCTGTAGCCTCAAGAGAAGATACTGTTACAATAACAGCACAGTCAACAACGTCATACGCATCCGGCAGTGCAGAGATAGAAGTTGTTTCAGAAGGAGCATGCTACGGCATTGCTGTTATCAACATACCTCCGGAAATAAGCATATGTAAAGGCGACACTGCAAAGATTGTCATTACATCAAAAAACACAGGATTCAAGGCAGGCACCTTTGAGCTTTCAACAGATATAGAAGACGCATATTTCAAGAATGATGAAATAGAGCTGAAATCCAAAGAAGTTGTAGAAACATATCTTGAAATATCCACAGAAAACATTGATATAGGAGAGATAGACTACAGCATAACCATAAGATCTACAGAAGCTCAGGACAAAGCATACGGAAAGATAATTATTGAACAGTGCTACGATGTTGAGATATCAGCAGACAAAGATACAGAA
>JAGLUQ010000136.1 GCA_023134675.1 Candidatus Aenigmatarchaeota archaeon
GACACGATTGTGCCTGCATTTTCCCAGGTTGAGCCGTACCTGCACAAGGCGATAGACATAGGGATAAAAAACGGGAAGAAGATACATTCAAGATATATTCCTTTCTGCTATATGCAGGGATATGAAAACTATATGAGTGAAATATATGAGAGAGCTGATGTGGAGCACAAGGGTCCTGACTTTTTTGAAGAGGATGTCACGAATTCCAGGAAAGAGATACTGAATGTAAAGTTCGGGAAATGCAGGAAATGCAAGTATGACATAGTGTGTTCGGGGACATACAGGCAGCATCGCAACCTTGAAGAGCAGTACAGGCCTGTTCCCGGGAAAAAGGTTGAGGAGGGAACTTATGGGTAGTGAAGAGGAAGGAGTTTACCATATGGCTCCTGAAGGGCATAAGGTATTCAATTACAAGGTCATAGACGCCTGCAACAATAACTGCATCCACTGCATCTGCAGGAAAGACTATCAGTCACCTGAGATTGCGTTGAGTGATATCATCAGCAAAATAGAGAGTCTTGACAAGGATACAAAAGATATCTATATATGCGGCGGCGAGCCTACGATCAAGAAGGATCTTTTCAGGATACTTGAAGAGATTGGGAAGAGGATGTCCTGCAAGATACATCTTCTTACAAACGGCAGGATGTTTCATTACACAGATTATGCCCGGGCATTTGCACATCTCGGCCTTGACTGCGAGGCTGCCGTACCTTTTCATTCATGCGATCCTGTGATATTTGATGAGATAACGCAGGTGAAAGGTAGTTTTGAACAGACTGCAGAAGGTATCAGGAACCTGCTGTCTCTCGGCATTCCTGTTGAGATAAGGATTGTTGTCACAAAGAAGAATCATGGGTCGCTTGAGAAGACGGCGAGATACATTGCAGACAATTTTGGCGGTGTCATGAAAGTGGTAATCATCGCTGTTGACATGACAGGAAATGCGAGGATCAACCATGATGACATCTCTATAAGATTAAGCGATACCAAGGGCTATATCGAAAAAGCGATAGATATACTTTCTGAAAGAGATGTGCCTGTCAGGCTGAACCAGTTTCCGTTCTGCGTACTGGCTGAGAGGTACAGGAAATTTGCAGGAAATAATACGCGTGTCGAGAATGAGCATGTGCTTTCCCTGAAGTGCGAGGATTGCGCCATGAAAGATGACTGCTCGGGTGTATGGGCAAGCTATCTTAAGGAATATGGCGATGGTGAGCTTAAGCCGATAGAGAAAAACATCATTGTCGAGAAGGGGCGAGAATCTACAGAGAAAGATTATTCTCCCTTTCGCGGATCCATATCTGATGTGGTCGCTGTCAAGAAAGGGATAAAACCTCTTGCGCAACTGAGCTGCAATTCAAGGGAAGAATACGGACAGATGAAGAAGGCTGCGGAAAGGATGGGACTTTTTCTTGCTGCAGACAGGCATGTTATAGGCCAATCCAAGAGCAAGAAGTATTATCCTAACGACCCCCGGAACGGGCTGCTTCCTTTCAAGGGTGATGTGGATGGCACGCTTTACCTTTACCTGTCAAAAGACGAGAAGCTGGCTAAGTGGGCAGTGATGAACAATCCTGAGACAGATTCATCCTGGCCAAAAATACCCAGGGAGAAGACAAGGGCATTTGCCGAAAAACTGGGATATCCTGGCTGCTGCATAGACAACTTTTTTCAGACTGCAAATGACAGGAGCTCTGTAAAACGCTTATTCTTCACTGAGCTTATGAACAGGCAAAAAGATTACAGGCTGAATTATTTTCATAAGGGAAACAGTGATAATTACCTTAGCTTTCATATACCCTGCTCGTTCACCTGCAGAAAAAGTGTGAAATACAACGGAAGCATACTGGATGCCATAAGTGAAGATATGCCCGGGTTTGCTGAAAAGATAAAGTCAACACTCAGGATGCCTCTACTTCTATGGTTCAAACCAGATATGCCGCTTGCCTGCAACCGTGACAAGGGAATCGGGTATTTCTTTGACGGACAATTGACCGGGGAAATGCTGAAATACAGCCGCGCATACAGGCTTAAAGATATATACTACCATATGAATAATGAACATGAACATGCTGCACCCCTGATTGAAGAATCCGACTGCCTCAATGCAGACAATAAAGAGATTAGGTTCATGAAAGACGGAAATCTTATCGCGACAATAAAAAAAGAAAATGCCCTGGACGGGATCTTAGTATCATTTTAAGGTGTGACTATGGAAAGCTCAAAGACTCCTGAAGAGATAAGGAAGACCTGCATTGAGCTTATCTCAAGGCAGACACTGCCGGAATTTATTGCGCTCCTGGAAAATGTCAAGCAAGTCATACGCATCTCAGAGTCACTGGAAAGCTATCCTGTATTTGTGAAGATGCTTGAGAAGATGGGACTGTCTGCCGAACATTCTGATTTCGGGTATTCTTTAAGGTATGACGGCAATTATGAGAGAGTCTATGATTCTCCGGACAGGGTTTTTGTATATATATCAAAAGACAGGCAGCTGGCAAAGGATGCCAAAGAGGCAGAAAGCAGGAGGGATGACAAGGGCCTGGGGCGCATCCTCGGCTTTCCTGAATGCTGTACAGACTTTTATATGGACAGGATAAAAGATGCGAAAGTGCATCCGGACTTCATCCGCGAGAGCCATATAAATACAAGAGGAAAACATAATCATCTCATAAATAACTGCTTCTATGACAGCGACCTTGACTTTGCATCATCCCTGGTATTTCATTTCCCCTGCTCATACTCCTGCAAGGAAAGCATTGTGCGTGCAAAAAAATTGCTGGGTTTTATCAAGGACTGGATGCCTGATGAGGCTGCACTTATGGAACGTCGCCTGAAGATGCCTGTCATTTATTTTTACCCTCACGAATTTTTTGTGCTGAAAGGCAGGAACAATGCACAGGACATGACACGGGACATCATCGATTATGACGGATTCTATTCATGGCTGGGGCACAAGACATCACAATCTATCGCTTCCGAGTTCCGGTGGGCCAACAGGGTCATACTGGATGGTAAAACGATAAGGCTGTTCAGGGACGGATGGCAGACGAAAAATATAGAAAAGCCGTACATATTCCTTAAGTTCAGCTGATTCAAGCTTTTTAAAAATTATATCCTCATTAATTGTCATGGTAAAGGTTGCACTCCAGAAATGTGATGATTATTCCAAATCAAAAGAAAAGATAAGGAACGCTATAGATCTTCTTGGCGGCATGAGCTCTTTTTTCAGGAAAGGGGAGACAGTCCTCATAAAGCCTAATGTATGCGAACCCCTGGCGCCTGAAAAGGCAGCGACGACGCATCCCTTATTTCTCAAGGCCATTATTGAGCTTGTGCAGGAATCCGGTGCTGT
>JAGLUQ010000137.1 GCA_023134675.1 Candidatus Aenigmatarchaeota archaeon
TTTAAGAATAATGATAAAAAATACATGCTTGCTTCAGAAGGCATATTAGTAGGTAAGGATATACAGGTAGGCGCCGGATCAAAGCGCGATCTTGGCAATGTACTTCCAGTAGGTGATATTCCTGAAGGAACTCCTGTATTTAATATAGAGATTAGGCCTGGTGACGGAGGCAAGATTGTCAGGTCATCCGGCATGTCTGCTATCGTATCTTCACACAGCGGGGGCAAGACTGTTGTAAAGCTCCCTTCAAAGACATTCAAGTCTTTCAATTCCATGTGTAGGGCAACAATCGGTGTTGTCGCTGGCGGCGAGAGGAAGATAAAGCCTTTCGGGAAAGCTTCAAACAAGGGATTCAACAGGAAGGCCCGCGGAAAACTTTATCCTATCACAAGCAAGACTGCAATGAATGCGGTCGACCATAAGTTTGGCGGAGACAATAAGGGTGTTCCGACTACAAGCAGCAGGAATGCACCTCCAGGCGCAAAAGTGGGTTCCATTGCTGCAAGAAGGACAGGAAAGAAGAGATAAGTCTATGAGTGGTATTTATGGCTGACAATGTAAAGACAGACAAGTTCGGAAAGAAGATATTCACATTTAGGGGCAAAACTATTGAAGAGCTTAAGAGCCTGCCGCTGGAAGATTTCGTAAAGCTTATCAAGAGCCGAGGACGAAGGCATGCTATAAGAGGATTTTCAGATCTGGAAAAAAACCTTATAGATGAGGCTAAAAGCAATCCCGGGAAATTTATCAAGACGCACTTGAGGGATATGATAGTACTGCCTGCTTTTGTTGGTATGAAGTTTGGCATACATAACGGCAAGGAATTTGTCTCTGTCGATATGAAAGAAGAGATGGTAGGCCACAGGCTTGGTGAGTTTTCACAGACAAGAAAAACACTAAAGCATAGCGGTGTCGGTGTCGGCGCAACAAAGTCAAGTAAGTTTGTAGCATTGAAGTAAGGCGAAAGCCAAGTGATTCATAATGGTAAAAATAAATCATCCCCATCCGGCAAATGAAGAGAGGGTAGCACGCAGTGGCGCAACAAACATGAGAATATCTACCAAGAATTCCGTAGAGATAAGCAGGTTTATAAAAGGGCTTGCTGTTGACAGGGCGATTGAGTATCTTGAAGATGTTGTGATCAAGAAGAAGGCTGTCCCTTTCAAAAGGTTTATAAAGGATCAGGCTCACAGAAAAGGTGGTATGGGACCGGGAAGGTATCCGGTAAATGCTGTTATAGAATTTATCAAGCTGCTTAAGAATGTGAAGAACAATGCTGAACAGAAAGGGTTTGAGGCAGAGAGGCTTGTTGTTGACAATGCACAGGCTAATCTTTGCGGTTCAAGTTTTCACAGAGGCGCAAGATCGTTTGGCAGGAGATATTCAAAAAGCACAAATATCTCTATAACAGTAAAAGAGAAAAAAGTAAAGAAATCTGCTGCTGAAAAAGCAAAGACTGCTGCTGTTGAGAAAAAGCCTAAGGCTGTTGAGACCAAGAAAACTGCAGAGAAGCCTGTTGCTGAGAAAAAGCCGAAGGTTGTTGAAGCCAAGGATAAGACAGAACCTAAAAAGACAGCAGAGAAACCAAAGACTGTGAAAGCTCCGGCAAAGAAAGCTGAGGCAAAGAAATAATAATTACGAGGAAAGATTGCATGATTGAAAGAAAATTTATAGAAGATCAGATAAAATCCCTTGAGATTGAGGAATATCTTGCAAAGAACCTTGAGAAGGCAGATTACAGTCATACTGATATCCAGATAACTCCTCTCTCAACAAGGCTTATCGTATATGTCGGGCGTCCCGGTATAGCTATCGGCCGTGCAGGCAAGAACATAGAGATGATTACAAATGCGCTTTCAAACAAGTTCGGTGTAAAGAATCCGCAGCTTGACATACAGTCAATATCAAATCCAGATCTTGACGCTACCTATGTAGCTCATCAGATATCATCTGCACTTGAAAGATATGTGAAGGCGAACAGGATTGTTAATATATACCTGTCCAATATAATGAGGGCGGGTGCTTACGGTGCTGAGATACGGGTGAGCGGCAAGATTTCAGGCGGCCGTGGCAGGACTGACAAGACGCAGATTGGCTACATAAAGAAATCCGGCGACTTTGCTATTGATAATGTTGATGTAGGCTTTTCACAGGCAAGGATGAAGCCGGGTGTGCTTGGCATAAAAGTTATGATAATGAAAAATCTTCCTGAATCCATGCTTATTGAGAAAAGGATAAAACAATTTGCTGAAGATGAAAAAAAGAAAAAGAAAGAAGCATCCGATGCCAAGAAAAAGAAAGCTGAAGAGAAGGTTGAGAAAGAAGTGTCTGACGACGGCAAGACTGATGCAGATGCAAAAGGCAAAGATGCTGCTGTTGAGGGAAAGGAAGTCAAGAAAGATACAAAGAAAGAGGCTGATACGGTAAAGGCAGACAATAACAAAGATGCCGGCAAGGCTGAGAAAGAAGTGAAGCCTGAACCTAAAACGGATGATAAGAAGTCTGGTAAAGCTAAAACAGAAAAGGCTAAGGCAGAAAAGAAGCCTGCAGCAGCCAAGAAAGATAAGCCTGAGCCAAAGAAGGCAGAAGGTGCAGTTGACAAGCCTGAAAAAAAAGATAAGAAACCCGAAGGCAAGGAAAAGAAATAAGAATCAGATGTGATGGTCATGGCGATACTCCGCGCGAAAGTTATAAGAGATATGAGAGCTGAAGACAGGTCTAAGAAACTTAAGGAACTGAAACTTGAGCTTTTCAAGGAAAAAGGCAAGATTGATGTAGGCGGTATATCGGATAATCCTGGTAAGATACGCGAGATAAGAAGGACAATTGCAAGGATACTGACAATAGATAAGGAGATGTAAGGATTCAGATGCAAGATATATGCAATAAATGTGGGCTGCCTCGCGACCTCTGTGTCTGCGAGACAATATCGAAAGAGACGCAGAATATAGAGATAAGTTATATCAGGAAACGTTTCGGTAAATATTCCACACTCATAAAAGGTCTTGACACAAAATCCACAAACATAAAAGAGCTTACAAAGATGCTCAAAGGAAAGCTTGCCTGTGGCGGGACATCAAAGAACGGTATGATAGAGCTTCAGGGAAAGCATGCAGAGGATGTCAAGAAACTGCTTGTTGAACATGGTTTCAATGAGGGTTCCATAATAGTTTCATAGGATGTTTTTCATGATAACTCCGCATAATCTGGTGAGACATGAGCTGATTGGTCTTGAGGCAGAGGTTGCTGAAAACAAGGATCATGGATGCGGTGTCGTCAGAGGCATGATAGAGGATGAGACAAAAAACATGATACTTATGGTATCTGGCGACAAGAGCGTCT
>JAGLUQ010000138.1 GCA_023134675.1 Candidatus Aenigmatarchaeota archaeon
ATTCTGTATGTGATCTTCCATCTTCTCTGGATGATGTTATCTTTTCTCTTAAGTATTGCCTGTTCTGTTGTAATATGCTCATATTGATCTAACCTCCTTATTGTATCATTCGTGATATCTGAGCAGCGCTTTTCTCTGCTCTTCAAATATAGGCTCTATAGCTTTTTTTGCCATGGACAGGGCTTCTTTGAATTCATCAGGTGTGAAATCGCCGTCCATCTGCAGTAATGTTATGTCCTTGTTTGTGGATACCATGGCGAAAGGCATGTCTGTGTCTCCAAAGTTGTCTTCAGGACCGTCAAGGTCTACTGCCAGTTTGCCGTTTATCTTTCCTATCGCTGTAGCTGCGACAAGACCTTTCATAGGTATTCCTGCATGTGCGAGAGCTACAGCTCCTGCTGTTATTGCAGTTGCTCTTGTTCCTGCATCTGCCTGGATGACGTCAAGAGTAAGATTTATGCCCATTGTCGGATATTCTTCAAGGAATATTACAGATTCAAGTGCATGCCTTGCTACTTTGGATATCTCATTGCTTCTCCTGCTCGGACCCGGACGTATCCTGTCTGATGTGGAGAAAGGTAGCATAGCATACCTTACATTAAGCACAGCTCTGTCTTCATTCATCATATGTCTTGGGAACATTTCTCTTGGACCATGTACTGCTGCCATGACCTTTGTCTTTCCTACTTCAACGTATGCTGAACCGTCTGCGGACGGTATTATTCCGACCTCTATCTTTGTTGGTCTTAGCTCGTCAAGCTTTCTTCCGTCAAGCCTTTTGCCGCCGACTACAAGCTTTTCATATTTTTTTGGTACATTTGATGCCATCATGATCACCTTCTATTCCTTTTTCTTATCCTCTGCGACATTTTTTTCGGCTCCTTTGTCAAGGAATTTTGCTATTGTGTCTGTCAGCCCGCTCTTGTGGGACATCTTATCTACCATCTGTATGGCTTCTGTAGCAAGTGCCTCATTGTCGCCTTTGATCCATATCCAGCCGTTCTGGCCTACATTTATTATGCATCCTGTCTTGTCTTTTATCTGTGATATCATCGTGCCGCTCTTTCCTATTATTCTCGGAACTTTCTGGCTGGATACTTTTATTACTTTGCCGCCGAAAAGCTTTCTGGATTTCCTGTCTTTCAGGCTGAGCTGGACAATCATGCCTTTTGTAGCAGAATCAACCAGAGCGAATATTAAATCCCCTCTTTTGTAATATCTTGTAAGGTCTGCACCGTTCTCTATGAATTCCGGTATGCCTGACATAGGAAGTGTGGCGTCATAAGGGCAGCCGAAATCTACTTTCCAGTTGGAATAGCCTATATAGACTACTTCACCTATTATGAAATCACCTGCTTTTGGCATATAAAGTCCGGAAAAAGGTATTACGCTTATGGCGTGTTCCTGTTTCCTTAGAATGCCAAGAACTTTTGAATATATCTTCTTGCCTTCTCTGTATGTGCCATAGCCTGCAAGGAAGTCTATGCTTTCCACAAGCACATCTCCTGGAAGGACTATCTTGTTGTTTGTTTCATCCTTCTTTACTTCAACTTTAGCTGTCACTGCTTTTTCTTCTGTCTTTTTCTTGTCTTTGCTGTCTTTTGATATTATCTTTACTGATGTCATCTTTTTCACCTCAAATATAATCTTTTTCTGTTATTTTATGTTTGTTTTCAGTCATCTATACAAGACTTTCAGTTCATAATCTTGCATATCGCTTCTCCGTGGGTCAGACCGTTGACCTTTCCCATAAAAGAATCTGTAAGACCTGCACCGACTGTTATTATCGTGATGTAATCCGTACCTATCCAGTTCTCTTTCTTTACCTGTCCGAAGTCAATCATGATTTTTTTTAGCTGTCCTGCATAACGTACAGGAACCTTTATCTGTATCTCTTTGAATTCAATCTTTATCGGCATTATTGCTGCAATCTCTTTCACTATGTTTTGGACCTGGGCTTCTGCATGTTTATACATATCAATATGAATCTTGGCCTGTTTTATTGCGGCTTCAATCCTTGCAGGTGTATGTGGTGCGTTTGTCCTCGGGTCTATGCTCTGGCTTGCGATAAGGTTTATCACTGCTTTTTCTTTGCGTTCAAGGAACTCTTTTCTTTGTTCTGTAGTGTACTGGATCTCGCCTTCATCTATGATCTTTTCCGTTATCGGGATAAGGTCTGTTGTGTCGAAGATTTCCTTGAGCTCTTTATTCTCTATACGCATGACAGTCTTGTTGTCTTTGAAAAGTACGCCTTTGTCGAGGCTTTTTACTTTCCTTAAGTTTCTGAATATCCCGTCAACAACAAGAATGTCGCCGATGTCTGATATTATTCCGCTCTTGTAATCACGGGCTTTCACCGCATCTACAATTATCTCAAACTCTTTGTTGTGGGATGTCAGTCTTGCGATAACATGTTCTGTGCTCATAATTTTATTCCCTGTTTTTTTAACTGTTCTGCGTCGAATTTTTCATATTTTCCTTTTTTTATGACAACTATGTTTATGCCTTCCGGATCTATTTTTCCCTGTTTTTTCAGGCTGTCTATAGAAAACTGCAATGCCTGTTTCTCATCCATGTCTTTTTTGTAGTTGTCTTCAAAATATTTGTTTATCTTGTCTGCTTTTCGCCCTACTGCTTTTGCAAGGCATTCTGTGAGTATTCCGCTGGGGTCTGTCTCATACAGCTCTGCTTTCTTGTTGACGCCGCCTATGAGCATAGATACACCGTATGGCCTGACACCTGCGTGCTGTGTGTAAAGCTGCTGTCTGTCTGCGAGAAATTTGGATATGCTTGCTGTTGATATATTCTCGTCGTATACCATACTGTGCTGTTGTGCCTTGACTCTTGATACATCAACCATTACTCTTGCATCGGCTACTATGCCTGTTGCTACAAGCCCTATATGATCGTCTATCTGGAATATCTTATCTGCAAACTTTACAAGCTTTGATACTCTTTTCTGAGCGCAGAGGACTATCCCGTCCTTGAAGACCAAGCCTAACGCTGTTGCACCTTTCTTGACAGCCTCTCTTGCGTACTCTACCTGGAACAGGCGTCCGTCAGGCGAAAAGACAACAATAGTCCTGTCATAACCCATATGCTCTGGCATCATATCCATTTAATCACCGATGATTATAATATTGGGTGTGTCCAATATATATCTTTTTTTCAAGAAAAACAATAAACTTTTTTCTTTTTATCTTTCATATAATAAAAAAATAGTCTTTATATATTTTGCTGTTTTTTTGAGTGTATTTTAGTATTTACATAAAGAAGATGGTTGGGTGGAAGCTTTCGCATTCCCCCCACCTAATCCAGGGTATCAGTCCTAATAATT
>JAGLUQ010000139.1 GCA_023134675.1 Candidatus Aenigmatarchaeota archaeon
AGCTCATCCGAAGACAAGTCATGCCAAAAATAATTATATGCAGGATGCATAGGCACAGAAAGCTCTTCAGATATCTTCACAGCCACATCAAAAGCCGGCTTTGGATACGGCTTCTCAACAAATGAAGACACATCCATTGACACCTTCCCGTTTTCAAGCGCTTTTTTCACCTCAAGAGCCCACCACTCCTCACAGTAGGCAGAAGGCAGAAGAATATGGTTCTGGCTAACAAACTCACCGTATGGTATAAGTATATCGCCCATAGACAGAATCTTATCCACAGAACTCCTGGTTTCCTGTGCATCGTCAGCTGTGCATATCGTCCTGACAGTCCCGTCCTTCAGGAGAACAACAGGGGGCTCAACAGTATCAACAGGCGTGCACACTGTCGCCTTGCCCGGAAGTTCAGTCGCAAGCTGCGTGCCTACAGCAACAAACCTTGTCAGGTGAAACAGGCCCGGATGAAGTGATGTAGCAGCAATGCCTGTCGTCCTTGAACTGCCGTACCTAAGCCTAAACCCTCCCTGCCGTGCAGGATGAGAAAGTATGGGCCTGCCCGCAATGACTTTAGATATATACTTTGTAGACGGCGTATACTTCACATCAGTCTCATCACTCTTTGAAACCACAGAATTGACGCTCATCTTGAGCTTATTATACTTATCAAGCCACATCCAGTCCTCAAGATCAAAATCCTTGCCGAACTTAGTAACCCTTTTAAGCAGTTTTGGCGCCTTCAGCGTAAGACCCTCACCAACGACAAGGCACATCCCCCCGCGTATCCTGTTCGTCTCAACCCGCGGCAGGTCCTTATGGTTTGAGACCTCAAACTTCTCTGTCGGATCACCTGTAAGGCACACATTCACATTGCTTATTATCATCTCTATCTCTTTCTCATTAGGATGATACTGCATACCCACAAGCCTGTAATAATCTTCTACCTCTGTTGCATACCTCTTCCTTTCAGTCTCATTAGCCTCATACTTGTCAATGCCCATCTTTTTCCTGAGATAATCAGCGATAAGGACAGACATAGCAGATGCAGTGCCTCCTGCACTCCTGATAGGTCCTGAATAATAGATAGATATATACCCGTCAGTCAGCCTGACAGAGCTTATTCCTTCAAGCGGCGCCGTGACAACACCAAGCGTAAGATAAGCAAGCCCGACCCTCAATCCTGCCTCAATCGCCTTCTCTTTGGACTCAAACTTGCAGAACTTTTCCTTGGCCACCATCTCAGACGACGAAAGAGATACCCTCTCATCATTCTTACCGTATTTAGCCTCAAGTTCACGTATGCCTTCCTTAAGCCCGGAACCCATAAAATCAGGAAATATCATGGAGACAAGACCTTCTACACGCGCTGCAAGGTCTTCAGCTATCGGTATATCTACCTTGGACTCAGGATCTCTATTTTTCTTCCTGGAAGCCTCAGCTATTTCATATGCCTTCTCTATCCCTTTATCAAGAGAGTCAAAATATTTCTTTGTACCTTCATCAATATCCAACAAAAAATCACCCAAAAAGAAGTATTGATAATTGCCTGATAAAGATATTAAACCTTGTTGTGTTTAAAAGACATATAACAACAAATATATACCCCTTTTTTTTCTCATTTAAATACTTTTTCAATATAATATAAAATTATAACAATATAGCACTATATTAAGGGTATTTAAAAAACAGTATAAGAAGGGGATAAAAGATGTTTATAACAACGATAGAGCTTATGGCAGAAGGCGGGAAAGAAGAGATAAAAAAGCGCCTTGATACGTCTGAAATGATATCAGACTATGAGATAGATGCAGAGAATAAAGAAAACAGCAGAAAAAATGTCATCCTGTCTTTCAGCAACCCTGTTGACACGCGATATGTCGCACCGGCCATACAGACTCTCTTAAACTAAAGGCAGTCTATAAGCTTCTGCATATCATCCGCACCGGTCTCTTTAGTGTCAGCATGCTTTACTATTTCAAACCGGTCAACATACATACCTATTTCTTTTTTTATATTAAAGACTGTCCTGTCATAATCCCCCACAGATGGTGCTGTCCTGAGCCAGCCATCCCAGACGCTGTGTGTCACAAGACCAACACCCACAACAGAATCCAAAGCTTGTGCTGCCCGGAAAAAAGATGAGAAATCTTCCTTGCTCCTGCGCTGCGGATCAAACCTGAAATAGATGATATATACCCCGTCAAGGCCGGACTTGACAGGATTTATATCTATCTTGTATGAAAGGCCAAGCCTCTCTTCAAGCTTCTTCCGTATAGCGCTTACAGTAGCATGATGCATGTCAAGATGCGTCGCGATAGTGTGATTGCTGGCAAGGGGATTATCGGCAAGGGAACTCAAAACTTTCTTCTCATTATCAGACAGCGCCATCAGACCACTTATGACAATTTAGACAAGGATGTATATAAAAATATGTAAAAATTAAGAGAAAACAAACAGAATAATGACAATATATATAGAAAATATAATATAAAATGTCAACAATTACAGAAAGATATATAAATAAAAGGTACTAATAAAGATATAATCCCTCAAAAAATCCAAACCCCTGGCCGGGCGTCCAAAAACTTGCCCGGTCCTTTTTATTTTCTTAAATCACAATACTAAACGAAAATTTTGAAAACGATTGTAAAGACATTTAAAACATTATAACTTACTTCTCATTATGCAACATAACGATAAAGCCGCAATAAACACAAAGCAGTGTAAACATATTGGCGAGATTATCCATAACCTCAAATTCAGGCCTTCCTTTTATCAAAGAGAATTTTTAACATTTAATTCTGATAAAGAAACAAAATTAAGAGCCTATTTTTATTCTGTCGCAATATGTCATCAAACTTACACATTAATTAACAAAAGAAAGAATCTCAAAGGATGGGATTATCTGGAATATATTTTCCTAAATTTGGCAAAAAACAACCCCAATCAATTAGATCCTAGTCATCTTTCCAATCTATCAACAGATGAATTATCAAATAAATTGAAGCATATTTTTTCTGAAGACGGGAATCCAGATAATTGCACCTTAGACCGATTAGAAGAAAGGTCTCGATTCTTGATTGAGCTTGGAAAGATTATTAAAGAGAATTATGACAATAAAATATCAAATATTATAGAATCAAGTGACAATCTTCTTGTCAACAAAGGTCACGGTCTCTATGAAATCCTAGAGCAACTGGAATCTTTCTCAGATCCGGCAAGAAAGAAAAGCACATTTTTCATAAAACTTCTATTAGACTCCGGTTTAATGACAAATATAAAAGATCCGGAA
>JAGLUQ010000014.1 GCA_023134675.1 Candidatus Aenigmatarchaeota archaeon
ATGTTTGCAATATCAAACTATCTTATAGAGAGCACGACAGGGATGTGGAGCGATGTTGATATGGACAGCGATGCAGACATAGGCGCTGGCATAATGAAGATAACACCGTCAAGCTCTTCAATTGACGCAGAATTCTTCACATTCTTCGCCGCGGCAGCCATTACCATAACAACAGTATTCGGCGGAATGCTGATATCTCTCATCAAATTCGGCAACCTGAAACACTCCGGGAAATACAGCCCGATATTCACAGTGTTTGCACTCAGCCTTTTCTTTATTGCAAAGGTAATAGTTACTACTGCAATGAGTGGACTCTGAAAAAAAACTTATTTTTTTATACTACCTCCACCTATATAATTAAAGGTGCATTAATATGGCTAAGATAATGATTGTAGATAATGACATAAACACAGTGGAAACGCTTAAAGAGATTTTAGAAATGGAAGGCTATGATATTGTATCTGCGTTCGGCGGAAAGGAGTGTTTCGAGAAACTAACATATACAAAAGTAGACCTGATTCTATTAGATATAATGATGCCTGAAATAGATGGCATACAGATATGTGAAAAACTTACAAAAAACGAAAAAACAAAGGATATAAAAATAATACTGATAAGCGCCATATCTATCGCTTCAGACACTTTCAAGCAGAACAAAGAACATTTTTCATACTTTAAAAATGTAATGGATGAAATTGAAAAACCGTTCGACGCCGACACACTAATCAAAAGAGTAAAAGCTGTTTTAACCTAAAATAATTCCTAATTTTTTTGATGGAACAAATAAAATAAAAGCAAGTCTTATATCAAAATTAGATTCTATGCAAAAAAATATGTATGTGAGAATTATATGGGACAAAAAAATATTGCTAAAAGTACAAGATATAAAGTTACGGTATCTATTATTTTTGGACTGATAGGTTTTGCTGTCAACTTTCATACTATCAGTTTCCAATTTCCTCCTTATACAGCCCTTATCTTGATAGGATTCATCTTTCCAATGCTTATAGCCCGGGCATGGAACTGGAAATATGGATTGCTGTCAGCCTTAGCTGGAGGCACCCAATCTTTATGGTGGATCTTAGCTCCAAGCAATGGTTATGCCATATTTCTTATTGTCCCTCCTTTTACGCTATGGATCCTATGGCACGGATATATTTCTGACCTGCGCAAAAAGCAAAAGATTCAAAGATGGTGGTTAAATCCATATATTGCAGAAATCCCATTTAGGATACTCAACACAATAAACCTGTACACGCTGTCAAGATGGGCCATAACACTCAATCCGACGCCCTGGAGCTGGGGAGCCAGTGCAAGCAACACAATACCTATGGCTTTTAGCAATTTTGTAGTCCTAAAACAGTTCGCGGTAGGATATGTAATACTAATGCTGACTGATGTATTGCTGAACCTTGGATTTGTCAGAAAGTTCTTTGGGCTGGAAGAGAAAACAGATCAGACAAACACAAGCTATATCATAAGCATCTCTGTTCTCTTCGGAATCATTTTCTGGGTCATTGACAGTATCATCAGTTCCAGAATATTCTATCCTGAAAGTTCTTTTGTTGATCTGTTTGCAGTAAACATACCTGCATATTCCTTTTATATGCGAAGTTTTTTCATTATTACCTGCCTGACGGGAGGATTGATAATATCAAAGCAATTGCACAAGCAACATAAAAGTGAAAAGGCATTGCGGAAAAGTGAAGAGAAATACCATCTGCTGGCAGATAACACAGTTGATGTTATATGGCAGATGGATATGGACTTCAAATTTAAATATGTCAACCCATCAATTTTCAGATTGTTAGGATTTACACAGAAAGAATGGATCGGAAGTTCATTAAGCGAACATTGTACTCCTGAAAGAATGCAATCCATGTTTAATATAAGAGAAAGTGAACTGCAGAAAGGTCCTGAACCAACTGAGATTACATTTGAAACTGTATTGCTCCACAAAAGTAAAAGATTGGTTCCGGTTGAAATAACTGCAAAAATACTGTTCGATAATAACGGCAATCCAACAGTAATTCAGGGAACCACTAGAAACATCACCGAACGCAAAAAAGCGGAAAAAAATATTAACAAGTCTCTAAAAGAGAAAGAAGTGCTTCTGAAAGAGATACATCACAGAGTAAAGAACAATCTCCAGATTATCTCAAGCCTGCTTGAAATGCAGATAAAGACTACGAAAAACAAAGAAATCACCATAATTCTTTCTGAATCCA
Source organism: Candidatus Aenigmatarchaeota archaeon (assembly GCA_023134675.1). Classification (GTDB taxonomy): domain Archaea; phylum EX4484-52; class EX4484-52; order EX4484-52; family GLR71; genus GLR71. The sequence continues at coordinate 2,229 of JAGLUQ010000014.1, forward strand.
AAAACAGGATAAATACTATGGCTCTCATCCATAGCCTGCTTTATAAAAGCAAAGACCTGTCAAAGATAAATATGAAAATATTTATAAACCGATTGTCGAAGCAGCTGTTCCAGAGTTATCCAACAGAAAATACAAAAATAGACCAAACTATTCTTGTTGGCAACTATCTGTTTCCCATAAATACTGCAATACCTATCGGACTAATTATCAATGAGCTTTTGACAAACAGTATAAAACATAGTTTTAAAGGCAGGAAAAGAGGGATGATTAAAATTAATCTCACTTCACAAAAAGGCGAGATAATCTTCACCGTCAGTGACGATGGTATCGGCCTGCCGACAGGATTTGATATAACTAAAACCAAAACGCTTGGTTCTCACCTTGTAAAGATCCTTGTTGAGAATCAACTACAGGGAACAATGAAGATTACAAGCAAAAAAGAGGAAGGAACCACATTCAAAATAAAGTTTAAAATAGAAACTGATTAATATGAAGGAAAAAAGAAGAATACTGATTGTTGAAGATGAAGTAATCATAGCTGAAGACCTAAAGTCAGCAATTGAAGAGATAGGTTTTACAGTAGTCGGATACGCAGTCAGTGCAGATGAAGCAGTCGAGAAAGCACTCAAGCTTAAACCAGACTTGATACTGATGGACATTATTCTGAAAGGAAAGAAAAACGGGATAGAAGCATCTATTGAAATAAAAAAAGAACAGGATATCCCAATCATATTTCTGACCGCATACGCTGATACGAAGATGATAGAAAAAGCCAAAAGCATAGAGCCTTATGCATACCTTATCAAACCGTTTCAGGAAAGGCAGCTTCTTGCATCAATAGAGATGGCAATTTACAAAAACGATATAGAGACAAAACTGAAAGAGAAGGAAGAATGGCTCCGCACAACACTAAACAGCATAGGCGACGGCGCAATTGCGACAGATACAAAAGGAAATATAACTTTCATGAATCCTATCGCCCAAAATATGACAGAATGGAAAGAAGATAAAGCCAAAGGAAAACCCTTAAACCAAATTTTCAAGATAAAAAATGAAGTGACTGGAAAACCTGCCAAAAACCCAGTTGACACAGTGCTAAAAAAAGGCATGATAGTAAAGCTGACAGACCATACAGTACTTATATCAAAAAATGGAAAAACAATCCCCATAGATGACAGCGGAGCAGCGATAAAAAACCAAAAAGGAGAAATTATGGGAACAATCCTGATATTTCATAATATCAGCGAACGCAGAAAAACCGAAAAGAAACTGTTAGACAGTAATAAAAGATTCAAAGACGTAACAACTAACTCTCTTGAATGGATCTGGGAGGTAGACGCAAAAGGAAAATATACATACAGCAGCACCGTCGTTGAAAAGATACTAGGTTACAGGCCGGAAGAGATTGTAAACAAAAAATATTTCTATGACCATTTCCACCCGGAAGATAAGAAAAAGCTAAAAAAAGCTGTACTGAGACAATTTGCCAAGAAAAAACGATTCTTTGGATTCCAAAACAAGAACATACACAAAAACAAAAGTCCTGTCTGGCTCTCAACAAGCGGCGTCCCTATAATAGATGAAAAAGGAAAGCTTCTCGGCTACAGGGGAACAGACAGCAATATAACTGAAAAGATAATTGCGGAAAAAGATATAAAACACCTGAACAGCCTGCTCAATGCAATCAGAATTATCAACAAGCTAATTATCAAAAAAAAGAAAATAAGTGAACTGCTACAGAAAACCTGTGATGCCCTGACAAAGACATTAGATTACAACACTGTATGGATTGGTCTTATAGACAGTGAAAAATTTAGCACTGTCAAAAGCTCAGGCTTCAGAAGCAAAACATGCGACTTAAACAAACTGCTGCTCGAGAAAAAGTACCCCTACTGCATCAAAAAAGCTTTTTCAAGTGACGAAGACTTTTTTATGATAGACAATAATGACAAAAATTGCAGAAAATGCTCTCTAAAAACATGCAAAAATAAAGAGACAGCAATCATCAAAATAAAACACGACAACAAACTATACGGTTTCCTCACCATTTCACTCCTAATAGATAACCAAATCAACAAAAAAGAAAAAAGTCTTTTAAAAGAAATGGCAGAGGACATAGCATTTGCTATATACAACATAAAAGCTGAAAAAGCGCATCAGGCATCAGAAAAAGCACTGAAGCACAAACTCATCATATTATCAGAAATGAATAGTGAAACAAGTGACATAAACATAAAAGACATTATTGATATCACCATTTTACAGAAAATGCAGGATAGCTTCTCCGAATCATATAATATCGCATCGCTCATATTTGATAACAAAGGCAATGCAATAACAAGACCCAGCAACTTCTGCGATTTCTGCAAGACACTTCATACAACTAAAAAAGGTGCAAAAAAATGCGAGATTTCAGACAGATACATTAGCGAAATGACTTCCAAAAATCCGGCAAAAGCAATCCCATGCAGAAACTTCGAAGAGATACTAAACGCTGCAGTCCCAATCACAATAGGAAAAAAACGCATAGGTATATGGGGTATTGGACAAAAATTCATAGACAATGTCCCTGAGGAAAAAATACGCAAATATGCAAGAAGCATTAATATAGACGAAAACAAACTTCTAAAAGCTGCAAAAAAAATCAATGTAAGCAGCAAGGAAGAATTCGAACAGGCAATATCTTTTCTTGAAGTCATGAGCAACAACATATCGCTTATCGGATTGCAAAATATTCAGCAGGCAAATGAAATAAAAAAGCGGAAAAAAATAGAGGAAGAACTATTAAAAAGCTACAAAAAGATGAAAGAGCTTGAAATAATGAGAGATGAGTTCGTAAATATAGCAACCCATGAGCTAAAAACCCCGCTTGTCCCGATTTTCGGTTATCTCAGCATAATATTGAAAGACAAAAAACTTGACAAAAAACACAGAAAATATCTGGAGATTGCCATGAAAGCAGCTAAAAAGGAAAACAAGCTGATTGGAAACATTATGGATTTCAGCAAACTGGAATCAGACAAAATAAAGTTCAATAAGACCAATATAGATATTAAGAATATAATTATAACGGCTGTACAGGAGCTAAACACCTTTGCTATTGAAAAAAACATCAAGATTGAAACTAAAATTCAGGAAGGACTGCCGAAAATCTATGGTGACAAGCAAAGACTGACACAGGTCATAACTAACCTCATCAACAACAGCATTAAGTTCACAGATAAAGGAAGTATAACTGTCAAAGCAAAATATGAAAGGGAAAAAATAATTATCAGTATAAAAGATACAGGTATAGGTATATCTAAAAATATCATACCAAAGGTTTTCACCAAATTTTTCCAGGCAGACAGCACCCTCAGAAGAAAACAGGACGGTGTTGGTCTAGGCTTAAGCATATGCAAAAGAATAATAGAGGCACATGATGGAAACCTATGGGTAAAAAGCACAGAAGGAAAAGGAAGCACATTCACCTTTACCCTACCATTAAAAGAGAGCATCATAAATTCAAAGAACTGAACTCTTATGAAAACCCGCTTCTTCGAGATTGACGTATTAAGAGGGATAGCCATAATCCTCATGATCTTCTACCACATCCTATATGACCTTTATTACTTCGCAGGCCTTGACATAGATCTCTGGTCCGGTCCTCTCTGGTCCATAGGCCGCGCATCAGCCGCAACATTCATATTCCTTGTCGGCGTCTCACTGACGATAAGCTTCTCAAGAGCAAAGACCGGGCTGACAGAAAAAGAGATGTTCAGAAAATACCTTTATCGCGGAACCAGAATATTTTCCTGGGGCCTTCTCATCACAGCCATGACATACCTTTTCCTTGACAAAGGGACAATATACTTCGGCATACTCCACTTCATAGGTATAGCCATAATACTCGCATACCCGTTCCTTAAGCTCAAACAATTGAATATTCTTCTTGCAGCAGCAATCATCGCTATAGGCCTATACCTTAAAGACCTGGCATTCAATACAACATTCCTTATTCCTCTTGGAGTAAAGCCGGTATCCTTTTACACTCTTGACTATTTTCCGCTTTTCCCATGGTTCGGCGCAATCCTTCTGGGAATATATATAGGGAACAGATTCTATCCAAAAGGAAAAAGAATGTTCCGAACCCCTGACTTGAAAAGACAGCTTAAACCTCTTGCATATCTCGGAAAGAACTCACTGATGATATATCTGATACATCAGCCGATACTTATAGCTGTTATTTATATCGCTTCCGGATCTCTTATATAACCCATCAAAAAAACATATAAATCCGGGATATCAATTAATCCTATGATAAAAAAGGAAAGGATAATTTCGCTCACGCAAAAACTTATACGGGAAAAATCAGAAAACCCCCCAGGCAAAGAATACAAGGCAGCAATGATTGTAAAAGAAGAGATGGAGAATATTGGCCTTGACGTCTCAGTATACGAATTTGAAAAGGGAAGACCCAACATTATAGGAACCCTGAAAGGTAACGGCACATCAAAAAAATCGCTCCTTCTCGCAACGCACACAGACGTCGTACCTGCAGGATATGGCTGGGTTCACGACCCATACTCAGCAGACCTTATCAAAGGAAAAATATACGGCAGGGGCGCATCAGACTGCAAGGGACATGTCGCTGTCTGCCTTGAAGTTGCAAGAAGCATTGCAGAAGACAAGAGAAGGCTGGAAGGCGACCTTATACTTGCAGTAACTGTAGATGAGGAGAAAGGCAATGGTAAAGGCATGAAACCGCTTCTGGAAAAAGGAATACTACGACCATCGGGTGCTGTTGCAGTTGATATAGGAAGCTTCGATTTGGTCATGGCCCAAAAAGGGCTGATACATGCAACAATAAAGATAAAAGGAAAAGAAGCCCACGGCGCATACCCCCAAGAAGGTATCAACGCGATAGAGATCACGGCAAAGATTATCACAGATCTTAAAATACATAAGTTCAACCACAGAACCCATCCGTTTTTCAAAGAGCCCACAATAAACATCGGCACTATAAAAGGCGGGGATAAAGTGAACATGGTTGCAGAACACTGCGAATTTGAGGCAGACATACGCTACCTGCCAGGGATGGACAAAAACAAAACATTAAAAACAATAGAAAATATAATCAAGAAACACTCAAAAGAATACACGATAACTGTAGACTCACAGCTGGATCCTTACGAAATAAAAAGCAAAGAAAAGATAATAGGACAGCTCAAAGAAGCTTTTAAAAACAAAGGAAAACATGCAAAGATATGCGGAAGCTCCGGTGCAACAGTAATCTGCGAGTTCAAAAAATATGATATCCCGGCAATAGCGACAGGATTCGGAATAGACAAATGCATGCATGCAAAAGACGAATATGTAGTCGTTGACGACCTTGTAAAAGGCGCAGATATCCTTGAAGAGTTTGTGATGCTGTCAATAGGAAAATAGCAATTTTCCTGAAAATCGCAAGTATATAGGCATTATAGTTTATTATAGATTATAAGTCAGTCAAACCGATTTTAATGCTTCCATAAACATCTTGCCATGGTTTTGAGGCTTAACCAAAAATTCCAGCAGTTCTGGTCTCTCAGCAAGATGATACATAGATTCACATTCTTCTAATCCTATCAATCCCGGATTGATCGGTTTAAGCTCCTGCAGCTCAGAAGAACAACCTTTATTTGACGGATTTTCAATAAACAAATCTTTGCCGTCGCCTTCACGGACATAATAAAACCCAAGACCGCATGATTCCAGTATAGGCCCGTACACGCTCTTAAAATTTCTTTCAACCCAGTTTGCCATTATCAGCGTTTCATCCACTGACGGATTTACAGTCACATGGCTATAGTCTGGCGGCACAATCACAATATCTCCTTTATTTCCGCATATATAATATGTCTGTATCTGCTCGCCTTCTCTTTTTTCGAACATATATATAGCCTTGCCGTCCAGAATCTGATACATTTCCGGGTAAGTGACATCAGTCTCGGGTACAAGAGAATGAGCATGCCCTTGTGTCTTTACAAACTCTTCACCTATAAAGCACGGAGGTATGACTGTAATATCATACCTTAGATCATTTTCCTTCAGAGTTTCTCGATCCTTCACTTTACAGATATCCCTAAACATATAATATAACTCACGTTCAGGACTTTGCCCGCCAGATAATTCCCTGTCATAAATCACATCTTTCATATCATCCAAAAAACGTATTGATCCTCTAAAAGGTTTTCCATTAAAAAAAAGTTTTTTCAAAACACTATCATAGCAGAGATTCATGCCGCTTAAATCTATACTCATTCTTATCACCAAAAATATCAAGTATTCACAATTAATGGGGAGTAATAAGTATAAATATATATTTACCTCATTAAAATTTTGCTTTCAGTTCTTTAGACACTATAGATACAAAAACCGAAAGATATATAAACTACTTTAAATAACTTAAAAGTACCAATCAAATTTATGGAGGGAAAAATATGAAAATGCTTAAAAGAAGGATGGGACAGTCCGCAACAGAATACCTCATGACATATGGTTGGGCTATCCTCGCGATAGTCGTTGTTGCAGGCGTCCTATGGAATATGGGTCTCTTCGGAGGCGGAAGCTGTGGTAACTCTGTGACTGGTTTCGCAGGGACACAAGTAAGCGTAAAAGACTATGCATTGACAAATGCTGGTGTCCTGACACTAAACTTAAGAAATGCTGCCGGCGAGACAGTTACTCTAACTAGCGTTACTGTAGGTGCAGAGACAATAACAAACACAACCAGTTATGATGTAAGTACTGCAGGTGCTGTAGTTTCAGGAACAGGCGGAGAAACAGGAACAGCAGGTGCATGCTATTCCTATGATCTTGCGTTAGCTTACACTATAGATGGTGTATCGCACACAGCTCGTGGAACTCTAAACGGCGCATTTGAGTAGATTAATTTCTACTTCTTTTTTTCTTTTTTTTACATCTTATTTTTATGTTTCTTATAAAACCTTAATATAAAAGATAACACTAAATTAAATTAGGTGCAATTATGGAACTTCTAAAGACAGGCATACAGAACCTGGACAAGATACTTGGTGGAGGTGTACCCAAAGGCAGCCTTATGCTTCTTGTAGGTCCGACAGGATCAGGAAAAAGTGTGCTCTCAAGCCAGTTCGTCGCCAGTTGCATCTCAAATTACAATCTAAGATGTCTATATCTATCTTTTGAAGAACATACAGACACACTGGAGAAAAATTTTGACAATTTTTCATGGAAACTGGACAAGCCACAAAAAGAGAAACTAAAAATAATAAAGTATAACCCTTACGAATTCTCAGCAGTAAGTGATATTCTTTCAAGAACAATAAAAAAAGACAATATAGATATAGTAATAATAGACTCCCTGACAGGCCTTGAACTCTATGTAGCAGAACCCAAAGACCTGAAGAACAACCTTATAGACATACAGCATATACTAAAAGAGAACGGCTGCACAGCAATAATAACAAGTCAGATAGCTTCAGACAGTTACTCCATGAACCGGCTGGGTTTTGAGGAAGCCCTTTCAGACGGTGTCATAATGATGTATTACAAAAACATAAAGGTCGAGCATATGAGAGGCATCAGCGTATGGAAGATGCGCAATATGAAGCATGATAGTGACATATACCCGTACACAATCGGAAAGGAAGGTATAAAGATACACCAGAAAAGCATAAGATAAGAAATGGATGTGAAATGAGATGATATTTGTAAAAGATGTCATGAGCAAAGATGTGATTACTGCTGAATCTAAAGAGACTGTAAAGATAGCGGCAGAGAAGATGGCAAAAAAGAACATTGGCTGCCTTGTCATCACAAAAGGTAAAAAGCCATACGGCATGGTGACTGAAAGAGACTTTCTAAGAAAAGTTATCGCAGTCAAGAAAGATTATGAAAGTGTAAAAGTTGAAGATGTGATGCATGTTCCTCTTACGACAGTAAGCCAGGAGATATCAATAATCAAGGCATGTGAACTGCTGCAGCAGAAATCTTTTCGCAGGCTCCCTGTCACTAAAGACGGAAAGCTTATAGGTATTGTTACAGAGACAGACCTTACAAGAGCTTTGAGATCTCTGCTTACAGACAGTATGCAGAAATTTATAAAAGATATCGGAAAATAAGATAGATATGGTTGATATCAGAAAGTTCGGTTTTGACAGGAAAGAGCTTGAAGACATAGCAATATCAACAGCCCTTCTTGCATTTATATTCTCTTATGGTGGCTACAGGCAGATTTTCAATCTGGGTTCTGACACATTATATATGTATCTGATTTACCTGGCAATAATTGCTCTGGCATTTATACCTCATGAACTTGCCCATAAATTTACCGCAATAAAATACGGATGCCAGGCAAGGTACCAGATATGGTGGAAAGGCCTGAAACTGGCCCTTCTTCTTGCAATTGTCACAGACGGAAGATTTGTGATTGCAGCCCCGGGAGCTGTGATGATATACAGCATGCAAAAAGACATGTTAGGAAGGGTCAGCTCAAGGATAAGCGATAAGGAGAACGCATACATCTCAATCGCAGGGCCTGCAGCAAACCTTGCAGTTGCCGTAATAATGCTCTCCTTGTCAGGGATTCTCACAATCGGTGGCTTTGACCTTGCAGGAAGTATCGGTTATGTCAGCTGTTTCCTTGCCCTATTCAACCTGCTGCCCATATCGCCGCTTGACGGCTCAAAGATATTTTCCTGGAACAAAGGTGTCTGGATTGGGCTTATGATAATAAGCTTTGTATTGATGAGGATGTTCTAAAGAAATAAGACTCACCGACCATATTCTATATATATGATATAAAACAAAATAAAATGTATGTATCTTAAATTTCTTGAAAAAACTTTTGCTTTTTTTCTCATCATATGTATCCTTATAATATCAAATACTGCATACGCACAGGAATCAGATTTTGAGAAATCAATATTTTTCAACGGAGAGATAAATTTTGACATAGCATCACAATATTCTGCAGGAGACACTTTAAGCACAGGTATCACAATATCAAATATGGAAACATTTCCGATTATGCAGGCATATCTTACAGTAGAGATTGTTGAAGGATGCAAAGAGCCGACATACCCCTCACAGACTTCAGACTGCGACAATGTATTTTACGAAAAGACTTTTGAAAACATAGACATAGCTGCAGAATCAAATAAGAACATACAGTTTGAATACATCCTGCCAGGAAATCTTAAAGACGGAGATTACAGGATAGATATCTATCTAAGAACAAAAAAATCACCCATAATAGGGATGACGCACATATTTCTCCCGGGAAAACATAAATCATTCTCAATCACAGGCGCTGGACAGTTCCCTGAAGCCAAGATCTTAAGGACAAGGACATATCTTGGATCTGAAGAATACATAGGTCCTGTAGGCGCACCAGTAGAGCCAGAATCAAGCATCAGCGGCAAAGTATATATAGAAAAAAAACCGGGATTATCCTCTGAATATACGCTTGACATAACAGTCTGCCAGTGGGATGATATAACATGTGAAACTCCTGAAAACGAAAAAAGCATAAGAGCAGACCTTAGCGGAGATAACAGCATAAGGATTCTTGACATATCTATAAAAGCACCGGAAAAGCCGGACGCTTACGCAGTCAGGCT
>JAGLUQ010000140.1 GCA_023134675.1 Candidatus Aenigmatarchaeota archaeon
TTTGCCATTGCCTGGCGGACTGCCTTTTCAATCAAAGACATATTTGTTGTATACGAAAATCCTGCCCTGCCTCCAACTATTGCTTTAACGCCGATGCCTCCGTTGACTGACGAGTTTGCAGAACATAACTTGTCCGCATGCACCTCAGACAGGACAGTCTTCTGCCTGCTGCCGAAGAATTCAAGAGGTACATCCTTATACTTCCTGATTATCTTGTCTATCTTATCAATCATCATCTCTGCCCACCTACCAGAAGCTCGCTCACCCTAAAATGCGGCCCGCCGTCAGAGACTGGAACAGCCTGCCCCTCCTTCCCGCAAAAGCCGACACCATCAAGCCATAAATCTTTCCCGACAGCATCAATTTTTTTGAGCACGTCAAGTATAAGTCCTGACATCGCACAGTCTTTCACAAGCTTTGTCTTCTTCCCGTTTTCAATAATATATCCCTGTTCTACGCCGAAAGTAAATGTCCCGTCCACAGGATTGACTTCTCCCCCTTTGAACCCTTTCATATAGATGCCCTTTTTCACTCCCTCAAAAAGCTCATCAGTCTCCATATCCCCCTTATCAAAATATGTATTGCTCATCCTGACTATAGGCAGGAAATTTGGGGACTGCGCCCTGCCGTTTCCTGTCGGCCCCACACCCATAAGACCTGCAGTTTCACGTGAATGAAGATATGACTCAAGGACACCGTTGCGGAATATGACTGTCTTTTTTCCGCGGACACCTTCATCATCATACATATATGAACCATGTTTTCCCTTAAGGCAGGAATCATCAACAATATTCAGATTCTCAGAACCAATTTTCTCCCCAAGCTTTGAATTGAAGATAGACTCTTTCTTCGCATGGTCTGCCTCTGACGCATGGCCCACAGCTTCATGGACAAAAAGCCCGCCAATCGTCGGGTGCAATATTACAGGCATCTTTCCCGAAGGCGGAAGCGCTGCACCAAGAAGTTTTACAGCCTCTCTTGAAGCTGAAGCCCCAATCTTTGCCGGATCTCTCCTGATAAGTTCATCTATACCTGAAAAGGAAGCATACCTATCAAAAGACTCTTCTCTCCTATCGCCCTGCCTCGCAGTCGAAAAGACATAATATTTGAAATACTGCGGATTTGATGTGATATATGTCCCTTCAGAGCTCGCGAAAACATTTCTGGTGCAGGAGTCGCCGTACATCAAAGAGACTGACTTGATCTTATCAGAGACTTCCGTCGCCCCCTTATAGCCTTCTCTCGCAAAATGTATCCTGTCATCAATTGACATGTTTTTCAGGTCAGTCTTGTATCTGACATCAATATTTTTCTCAACCGTCTTTGTCTCTGCAAGCACGACATCCTTGCTCTTGTTCGCATCCTGTATAGACTTGGCTATCCTAAAAGCTGTCTCTGCAATGCCTGCAATTCCTGAAATATCATCTGTTGAGACAAAGCCCCAAGAACCTTTGTAAAGGACACGGAATCCTGCAGCGAAAGAGCTTCCTGTCGTTATGTCTTCTATCTTCCCGTTCTTCTGTGTCAGGCTTGTTATCTCTTTATCAGAGCACCTGATATCTGCATAGGTTGCGCCTTTTGAGATAACAGTATCAATTGCTTCCTTTATGTTCCTGTCCATAAGTATCACATAACAAAGATCTAAGACTCAAGAAAAGCCGCATATGCCATATATGCAGAATACATGTCTGCCTTAGAGACAACCTCAAAAGGCGAGTGCATGCCAAGGACAGGTACGCCAAGATCAATTATGTCCATACTGTAGTTTGAGAAAAAAACCGCAATTGTGCTGCCGCCGCCTTCATCAACCTTGCCAAGTTCTCCTAATTGCCAGGGTATCTTGTTGTCGTTCAGCATCTTGCGTATAATGCCTACATATTCTGCGCTTGCATCACTCGCGCTGTACTTGCCACCATACCCGTTATATTTCTCAAGTAAAGCACCGAATCCGCAAAAAGAAGAGTTATGCGCATCATGCACATCCTTGAATGTAGGATTGACAGCAGCAGATACGTCAGCAGATAAGGCAGATGATTTCATGAGAGCTTTTCTGACCTCTATATCAGATACATGCTTTCCTGACATCTCAAGAAGCTCACCAAACAGATACTCAATATAATTTGATCTTGCACCAGTATTTCCCACGCTTCCTATCTCTTCCTTATCATAGAAAAGAATGATTGTGGTATGTTCCGGGATTTTGACAGAATCAGACGCGGCAAGAGATGCAAAGGCGCATACCTTATCGTCCTGTCCATATGCACCAATAAGGCTCCTGTCAAACCCGACATCTTTTGATGTGCCGGCGGGCACTGCCTCAATCTCGGCAGAAGCAAAATCCTCCTCCACAAGACCGTACTTATCATAAAGATGCTCAAGAATCGCAAGCTTCACTTTATGCTTGACCTTATTATCAGTCACAGGAATGTTGCCTGCAATTATATTCAGTTCCTCACCTTTCAGTGCTTCCGAAGCAAGCCGTTTATCCTGTGAATTCTTCGACAGATGAATAAGAAGGTCAGATATCACAAACACAGGATCCTTTTCAGACTCGCCTATGACAATATCTATTGTAGTCCCGTCCTTTTTTGTGACGACGCCATGCAGTGCAAAAGGCCTGTTCACCCACTGATATTTCTTTATCCCGCCGTAATAGTGCGTCTTCATCATCGCAAGGCCGGAATCCTCATACAGCGGATGCGGCTTCAGGTCAAGCCGCGGAGAATCTACATGCGAGACTATTATCCGGGCACCTTCAGTTATCGGCCTCTTCCCGGCAATGACAAGCGCAGCGTTCTTGTTCCTGTATATGTCATATACTCTTGACCCCGGTGTCAGCTCTTTTGCCTCTCCTATCTCAGAAAAGCCTTTCTTTTTCGCAAAAGCCTCGATCTCTTTTACAGCCTCGCGCTCAGTCTTTGCCCTGTCAAGAAATGATTTGTAATCATCGCAGAGTTTGAAAGCTTCCTTTCTCTGCTTGTCTGTGAACTGTTCCCAAGCACTCTTCTTCTTCAAAGCCAGCTTTTCCTCTAATTTCTGGTACTTTGTCTTCTTATCTTTGCTTATATTATCCAACAGACTCATACAGACCACTACATTAGTAATCTGCACAATGATTTATATTGTTTTTGAATTATGAAGAAAAAAGAAAAAGAAAAAAGACCTTAAAGGTCTTCCTGCGTTATGATATTTACCTTGCCGACCTTGTCTTTCACTTTCATGGCAACAATGTTGTCTGCGCCGGAACTCTCGACAATCCTGCAAA
>JAGLUQ010000141.1 GCA_023134675.1 Candidatus Aenigmatarchaeota archaeon
GTCAGTTCAACCCCAAGCCTTCTCGCAAGACTGCCAACATCTTTTGCACTATCTAAATTTAGATATATGTTTCTCACGAACTGAATCTCCATAAGATCAAGACCCAGCTCTTTGATGCGCCTTATGCCTTCCAGAGTGTCATGGCCTTTGGATGACGCAGGTATGCCTGAGATGCCTATATTTACATCCATAGCAGATATTTACAGGAAAAGAAATAAATAAGAGTCTTAGATTGCAAGATGTTTCAGCACAAGCTCAATAACAATGATGACAGAAATAAAAATAAGAACATGCTCTGGCTTGAACACTATAGATTCCTTATAGTCATCAAAATATCTTACAAGACCCGCAGACCCTGACGGCATCGAAGAGTTTTCTTTTTTTGAGATATATATCACCTTATAAATATTATGAAGAGGGGAGTAAGCCGCCTTCTGTTCTAATGGCATCAGACTTAGCGGATAAACCTTGCTCCTGGAAGGATGCCCGTTTCACTGTCTTTCCCGGAACTTCAACTGACGTATCATCATATTTACGGGAAGACATCCGTTTCTGCTGCATCGCCTGCGCTCTCACGCACCGATTCACACCGGTTCCGTTTTATGGGGGGCGGACTTTCCTCCACAATATCATCAAAGATGACATCGCAGTAAGCCATTCTCCCTCTTCCAGCCCAGACCTGACAAAAAAGCACAAGTCCGCGACATTGAAGTCGCCTGAAAAGGACTGACCTACCTAAGCAAGCAATTATATGTTGATTTATAAGCTTTATAAAGATTTTGATGCCAAAGACTTAGCCTCCTTCTCAATAGCCATCCAAAAACACCTCATCTGTCTTTAATAATATCCATTATAAACTCAGCCCGCCTCTCAGCAGAGCCCATAGGAGCCACACGAACAACCTCATATCCTAAAGAACCATAGACATCAGAAAGAAGAAAAGACAGCCTCTTCGCCTCCTGAGATGTCTCCATCCTGAATTTAGTCTGCTCATAGAAAGGCAGCTGCTCCAAAAAGAATATACAGTCATAACCACCATTCCTGCTTGATTTTAAAAGATAGTCTGACGGCGTATTGCCGTCATAAAGATTATAGGCCATATTGTCCGGTATGGCACGGTCAAGAAAATACAGTCCCTCACCTTTAATAGCTCTTTCCACCTCAATCTGCCGCCTGATAAGCGCCGCCTGAAACTCCTGCCTCCTGGCCGCATTCCATGGAACCATATCACCGCCCTGCTTAAGCTGCCCATCTATTATCTGCTCAGCAGACTCAGGTATCACATCATATCCAAATTGAGAGATAATACCCACCAAAGTCGTCTTCCCTGAAGAGGGGGGTCCTGTTATCACATATTTTTTCATGCAATCCACCTGCTAATTCACAACAATATTCAGATTGTCCAGCTCTGACCGCCAATAACTAAATATCTCAGGCTCATCCAGCAACAGATTCCGCACCTTCATATCTTCAACAACCGGATCAACCACTTTTACCAGATCAGGATATAAACAGGAAACCCTGCCGACAATAGCTTTAACATCCTCACTATAATCCGTCACAAGAATATCATCCTCAATCCTGATCTCGCCCAGCATCCCAAGAAAGCTGACATCAGACAATATCTCCTGGCTTAACGGCCCGTCATGAATAGGCAGAAAACCATAATCATCCAGAACATCATACCCCCGCTTCTGGCACTCCCAGACACACATATTTACAGAACGGGTGTGTATCTTCCCATACGACGCAGACATCCTGTCAAGCAGATACAGCATCTTATATGTTCTCACCAATCACACCTCATATTTCTTTTTCTTATGCAGTCATGCACAAGACTAGTGAGACGGAAGAAAGAAATATATATTAGTTATATAAAATATATACTATATCATAAAATATATACAAAAAGGCAAGAAATATGAAACGAAATATAATAAAGCTCGGCAATTCCTATGCAATATCCTTACCTAAAGGCTGGGTAGACAGGTTCGGCCTTGACAGCTCAAAAGAGATAGAGCTTGAAGAGATAGACAACGGCATGCTTAACATCACCGCAGTAAAAAACAAAGAGCAAGAAAGCGAAGTGATAATACACATAGAGAAAGTAGAACCTATGGAAAAGATATATGCAAAAATATACAGGGCATATATACAGGGCTTCAGAAAGATAGCTCTTACAGGAAACTTTGACAGGAACCAGTTTGAAGTCATAAGCGAAGTGCAGAAAAACCTTACAGGCCTTGAAGTCATAGAACAGTCAGGAAAAAGAATTGTCTTCAAGGACTTTATCCATCTTGAAGATGTAGATATAGAAAAATTCACAAGCAGCATATTCAACCACCTGATAAGCATGGCAACCGAGATAATAAATGACATATCCAAAGATATCGAGACAGGAGACAAGATAAGAGATATGGACTGCGCCGTCGACAGGACATCAAACTTGATCTTCCGCTGCCTGAATCTCGCCCTTAGAGACTCGTCATACATGAAAAAGATAGGAAAAAGCACACACGAACTCATGATAACATCAAGAATAATAAAGAACCTTGAAAAGATAGGCAACATGCTTGTAGGCATAAGCTATTACATGAACGAGAAACAGACACCAAGGATGAAAGAATATGGATACATCCTCTTCAAAAGAGACATGAAAATAAACAGCTACACAATAGAATTCCTAAAAAACTGGATAGAATATATAAAACCTATACGTAATGCACTTTTCAATAAAAAGACAGATGTCGCAATATCAGTCTTCATAAACAGGAGATCAAGAAAGACAATGAACATAATCTTCAATATGCAGGATGAATTAAAAGAAAAGAAAGCAGAAGTAAATATAGAGCAAATTGGAAAGCTTGAAAGTCATTTCGAACCAATTGTATCACTAAGCTACGGCATAGCAAAAGACATCATTGTCCTTTAAAAAAGAAAAAGCACTTGTCAAAATCCTTTATCCTGCCGTCGACCACATCTACACCCTCACCTTCAAGAAGCTCAATCTTCTTCCCGACACCAAGCCTGTACCCACCGACAGACCCGTCAGACCGCACCACCCTATGACAGGGTACAACTACAGGATCAGGATTTCTGTTAAGCGCATTACCCACAGCCCGCGCAAGATTCCTGTTTCCTAAAGCACTTGCTATCTCAGAATATGTCGTGACTTTACCGCAAGGAATCTTCTTAAGCAGGCCATAGACCTCTAAAGACAGATTTCCATCAGATCCCATATAAA
>JAGLUQ010000142.1 GCA_023134675.1 Candidatus Aenigmatarchaeota archaeon
TTATCTTCAATCTTAAATGAACTTGACAGGGAAGAAAAAAAGACTAATGAGAGATTTAAATCCCTGCGAGAGAAAATTTCAGTATTCAAGGCTGAAACAGAAAGAAAAATGAGAGCTAATGTCTCTGACCTGGATTCAAGGATAAAGATAATAACCAAGACAATCCCTGCGCTTCAGGATGAGCTGGGCATTCATGACAAGGAACTTAAAGATCTTATAGATTGCGAAAATCTTGACATCCAGAAAATCACAGGTACGCTTAGTTCTTTTAAGATAGATCTTGACAGGTTGGGCAAAAAGCTTGACAGTGAGCAGAAAATACTTGTTCTTGATCTTAGAAACAGGCTTTCTCATATGGAGCTGTCGCTTAGCGATAGTTTGAAGTCACAGTCACAGTTTGTAAAAAAGGAGATAGATACAGTAGCGATACATATACCGCAGCTTAAGAGCAAGCTGTCTGTGCATGAGAACCGGTTCCAGAAACTTATGGATTCACAAAAGGTAAGTGCACAGAAATTTTCTGAAAACATTGAGAAGCTTTCATCTACCATTGAGAATGAAGAGACGATATCATCATCTAGGATACAGTCTCTTAAAGGAAGGATAGAGAGCATAAACACAGACCTGAGGAAGCTTCATAAGGATAATTTCAATGTTATCGATAAAGAGATAAAAGACAGTGTGTCTTCATTGAGATTTGATATAAAAGAACTCGGAGCCAATATGCCTGTCATAAAGAGCAGGCTGCTGAGGCACGATTCTGACCTGGCAAACATCATGAAGAGAGAGACATTTGATGTAAGGCTGCTTGCAGGAAGGCTGGAAAATCTTGCGTCTGAGATTGATGAGATTGATAAGAAACAGGAGGAATATGAGACAAACTCTGCCAGATCTGTCATGGAGCTTCGCAAAAATATAATTTCGCTTTTAGATGACCTTAAGAAAGAAGACATGAAGAAATTTTCATCTATTGATGAGTCAATAAAAAGTTCTGTCAGCCAGGTGCGAAATGAAATCGAGAATGTATTTTCCCAGATACCTTCAATCCGTAACGAGCTTTCAGAGTATATAACAGAACTCCGTATCCTTTCTGAAAGCAAAGATTCAGATACAAAACAGATTCTTGACAAATTTTCAGAACTGTCAAGCAATCTTGTACTGCTTTCATCAAGAGTGAAAGATGATGAAAATGAAGAGTCTGAAAGAATAGGTCATCTTAAATCCCGCGTGCTAGAGATACGGGATGATTTACAGAGCCGGGAAAAGAAAGATATTTCTGTGCTTGGCGGGGATATCAGGACCCGGATTGATTCTGTCAAGAAAGAGATGGATACAATTTCTGATAATGTGCCTGAGCTCAGGAATAAGATAAGTTCTATAAGCTCAGCTCTTGATACTGCTGTTACGTCCGAGACATATGATGTAGGCGAGCTTTCAGGCAGGCTTGAGGATTTCCACAGGGAATTGAAGCATGATGAGATAAAGTCATATTCTCAGGTTGATTCTTTAAGAAAGCAGATAGTCTCAGTCAAGGAGACTCTCCGTATAGATATGCAGGAGCAGGCAAAAACGCTTAGCCAGCGGATAGATTCTTTTGCAGATGAACTTCCTGAAATCAAAAGCGCCCTGAAGTCACATGCGAAAGATATACGTATGCTTACAGAGAAAGAATCGTTTGATGTCAAGACACTTTCAGGTAAACTTGATGGGATTGCGTCTGAGCTTGCCGGTTTTGAGAGGCTTACACATGACAGCTTTCTTGAATTGAGAGGACATATAAATGATGTGAACCATGACATGATATCTAACCTGACAAGAAATATTTCAATTGTAAGGACAGAAATAAATGATGTAAAAAACAAGGTTCCTGAGCTTTCTAAAAAAATATCACAGATTGACAAGTCTCTTCTTGATCTTTCCAGAACTGAGACTACAGACATATCTTTAGCTTTTGAGAAGTTTCAATCGCTTTCTGATTCACTTGATTTCGTATCTGAAGTGTTTATGAAAAAGACATCAGACAATTCGAGAAAGATAAAGGAACTGAAAAAGCATACGGAATCTTTGAATACATCTCTTGAACTCAAGGTAGACAGCAATCGTGAGACTCTTGCAAAAGTTATCTCATCAAAGGTGAAAATGCTTTCAAAAGATATAGATTCTGTCGCTTTGTCAATAGTACCTCTTAAGGATGATCTTCTGTCACAGAAGCGCAGGCTTGAGAATCTTTCAAAGACTGACAAGCTTGATTTCAGACAGCTAAAAACGGCAACCAAATCCTTATTCAATCAAATCGACAGTATGGGACACAGGGTTTCAGTTGATGAGATGACAAATAGAAAATGCATAGAAGGTATGCGCGGCAAGATAAAGGATTCAAGGTCTGCTCTTGAAAAAGATATAAGATTACAGGCGCTTTCCCTGAAAAAATCTATTGATTCTGTTTCAGAGAAGATACCATCTCTTCGTGAGAGGATTGACAATGACAGAAAAGATCTGGATGCAATGCTTAAAAAAGAAGATATAAGCATAAAGAACTTAAATTCTATACTTTCCTCTGTTGAATCCGAGCTTTATGAGGTGGATACAGAGTCTTCAAAGCGTGTGGACAACCTTAAGGAATCAATATCTGTAATGAGAAAGCAGCTTTTCAAAAAACATTGCAAAGATATGGACCATCTGGAAAAAAATGTAAGTGACAAGATGTCAGTCATCCATAATGAGATTGAACGTGTCGGTGATTTTATTCCAGGCATAAGGGAATCCATATCAAAAAATGAATATCTTCTTAAGCAGCTAAGAGATAAAGAGAAGATTGACATTTCTCAAGTGCTGACTTTGACTGATAATTTAAATAGTGATATTGATGCTGTAGAAACGCGGCTTTCTGACCAGAAATCTGATTATAATTCAAAACTGAAAAACCTTAAGATCAAGATGGGTGATATTCGGTCTGATATGGATGACAGCCTGCGTCTTCAGGCAAAGAGCCTTCAGAAAGAGATTAGTGCTGTATCTTCACAGTTTCCACCGCTCAAGAAAGAATTGTCTGTTCATTCTTCACGGTTGAAGTCTATCATGTCCAGGGAACAGATTGATTTCAAGGACCTTAACAATCATCTTAATCGTGTCCTTGGTCTTTTGAACCAGACCACGTCAGAACTTCATGGTGAGGAGCGCAAGT
>JAGLUQ010000143.1 GCA_023134675.1 Candidatus Aenigmatarchaeota archaeon
TCTATCACATACTCAACTATCGGGAAATTGGCAAGAGGCTCGCCGCCCTGGAACTCTATTGTTATCTTTTTTGCAGGCGACTGAAAGATAAAGTCTACAATCTTTCTTGCTGTATCCTCGTCCATGTCATGCCCCTGCGTGTCTAACGGCACTGATTTGGCGTGGCAGTATATGCATGAATGGTTGCATCTGAGGGTGGGTGTGAGGATGTGGAGATTAACACCGTTTGTCAGCTGGCAGTTTCTCCTGTAGAAGCACTGGCTGATATCCTGTATATTATCTTTTGATACAAGAACGCCGGTCCTTATCAGATTGTTGAAGAGGTCAGGATTTTCCTCTGCCTTGCCTTTTCTCAGAAGTCCATATTCTTCCTGTGTGAGAACAATCCAGGCACCATGGTCTGTGGTTATAAGCATCTTATCGTCAGCCAGCTTTTTCTGGAAATATCTGTTTGATGTATAGTTTCCTACAGCAGGATAGTCAAAAAAGCTTTCAGCCATAAAAATCACCTGTTTTTTGTCATCCCAAGCACATAGTTGCAGAACTCATGGCCTATTGTCTCCAGTCCATCATCTTTGTCTTTTGGTGCTATCGTGATTATGACATTGTTGTTCTTGTCATCAACTGTCATATTTATCTGCCCAAAATCAAAGAAATCTTTAGTTGCCACAAGCACATCTTCAATACTGTAAAAATCAAGGTTTAGCTTAATTTTCACGATGTTCTCGTCTTGGTCTGTCTGAACGGAATCCATAAATATCAATCAAATGTCATTTTTCCTGGGGGGTCCAGGGCTTTGCTATGCCTTCCGGGTCGTCGATGTATGTCTCATTATCATTACTGCAGATGTCAGACACGCTGTTTGCTGTAAATGCAAGATTTATTATAGCTTTCCTAAGGTCTTTGTTCTGCCTTGCCTGCGACTTATATACTGCGTAATTTATCAGTTCCTCGTTGAATTCAAGAGCCAGCTGACCTGCGTCGTTGCTGCTGTCTTTAGGCCTGATCTCTACAAGAACTTTTTTTTCAGGGTCGCCGTCAATCACTATATATGCCCTGTCAATCATTGCATATGCTGCGGAATATATGATCTCCTTATCGTATATCTGCGGATTGACAGAAACGAGAGCGTGAGATTTATCATTATTCAATTCAATATTAGACATAGCGGCTTTGTCAGTCATAGAAACACAATATCTATTCTATTGCTAAATTTTTAAAGATATGGTATAGATGCCTGGATATCGTACTCTAAAAAATAGTGTTAAACATACCTAACTACAGCACACACCCAGACTTGCGCAGCACCGCTCTTTTGTAACAAGCCCAAGCTCAGAAAGCTTTGTGTTACAGGTATTGCCTTCATCAGCCGCAAGGCATGCAGTCTCCTGGAAAACTGACAGCTTAGAGTCTGGCATATTTGAATCCTCCGGTTCTGCCTGCAAAGATGTATTGGTGACAGGATCTGTGTCCTCTTCAATGTCTGTTGGCAATTCATCCGGAACAACAGAAGGATTATCGGGATTATCATCAATAAAAGAAGAGTCATCAGGATTCGTATCAACAACAGAGGAATCGTCAATCAGATTGCTTGCCATCTCTGTGTAAAGGTCGCGCTGTCTGGCAAGAACAGAGGAATACCTATCTTTTGCATCATTATCAAGCGCCTCAAGCTCAAGCTGTCTTTCCCGGGCTATAGATGCCATAGTCCTGGCCTTCTTTTGCTGATTAAAAGCGAAAAAAAGGTCAACCCTCTCGAAAAAAAGGTCAAAAGAATACAAGAAGCTTCCGGGCATAATACCGGCACCAGAATCACCGGAGGCTGCATAAGATACAGGCATAAACGAAAAGAATAATATAAAGATAAAAAGTATAGCAGCTTTCAAGTCGGAACACCCTCTTGTTATATTTGTAAAAGATAGTATATAAAAATTCAATTAGGAAGGATTGAATCAGGGAAACTTTTGGCTATCTCAATATATTCCTGTCTCCTCGGGTCGCTGCATACAGCTCCAAGATATATTCTTATCAGGCACTTTATTGCATTAATCTCAAGCTTGCGATTATAAGGGTCTGTAGTGTAATGCACAAGAGCTTTCCTCATCACAGGTGTTGGTATGCAGTTGCCTGATGCTGTCTCGTTCTGGCAGAGAGAGTTGCAGAAATGCAGGCCGTCCGGAAAGCATTCGCCTGTAGTGTACCCGTCACATTCAACGTCAGCGCCACCACAATTAGTGCCTGTATTGTTGCATACCTGTTGAGTATCATCAATCAACAGGCATGTATCACTGCACATATCAATGAAATATGTAAACCCGGATATATGGCAGTAGTCTTTATATTCTCCATGGATATCTTTATCACATTCAGCATCTGCACCGCATACTACACTGCATTTGGTATCATAGTCAGGCACCCCGTCAGTACAGCCATACTGGACATCAAAATCACTCTCGGCACTGTTCATCAGACCGTTTGAGTCATTGCAATAGAAAACAACATTATAATTTCCAAGATACACTGTATCATTGAAATAAGAGAAATGATTAGGCATATCTTCAGATAAAGTGACATTTGCAGACCCGTTGAGGCTGAATCCGCACCAGTCAACTGAATTATAAGTGTCAGTCGCAGTAATATTGAACCATATCCACTGCGTGCCATATGTACCCAAAGGAGATTCTATTAAGATTGATGGGGGACCTTTGTCAATCTTTACTGTTCTTGATACTGTGCTCTGTGTATTTCCTGCATTGTCAACAGACCTGTACCTGAAATAGCTGATCCCTTCTGCAGATATAGGCACAGGAATTGTATAGTCTGTTGAAGGCAGGCATGTGTCTGTAATGTCAATACAATATTTTGTAGAACTTATGCCTGAAGACGGAGCAGGATCTGTCGGGGTAAGTGTTATTGTCTGGTCTGCCGTGACCCATGTATCATCGCTTGCGTAATTATCGGAAGTTGTAGGGTCTGCTATATCCCAGACTAAAGTCATCTCATCGTAGTCAGAGTTTCCTGCATTGTCTATTACAGTCAGCCTTATGACGTATGTCCCGTCCGTATCTGCCCATATTGTTGTGTCTTCGGCCGCAGATGAACCAAATATTATGTTTCCCGGACCGGATATCTTAGTCCATGAATATGAGGATATGCCTGATAATGAAGCTGTCACTG
>JAGLUQ010000144.1 GCA_023134675.1 Candidatus Aenigmatarchaeota archaeon
CCATACCTTTCAAATCAATTGATATGAAGTATAATCTAACTTCAGAATTAAACAGAAAACTAAATCGTTTTGATAAACTTCTAGCCGGAAATATTGAGATTCAGACAAAATCATTAGGCCTTGATAAGAGATATATAATTAGTTCCCTGATGGAAGAAGCGATTGCATCAAGTATGATTGAAGGCGCATCAACTACCAGAAAAGTTGCTAAAGCTATGTTGAGAGAAAAAAGGAAACCGTTGAATAAATCTGAAAAGATGATTGTAAACAATTATAAGACAATGCAATTCATGCTAGATAAGAAAAATGAAAAAATAACACCTGCACTATTGCTGGAGATTCAAAGAAGAATCACTAAAGACACTATGGAATACGCGTCTGATGAGGGTGCATTCAGGGACAGCAATGATATTGTGGTGGGGGATAATATAGATCCTGAACAAATTAGATACACACCACCAGATCATAAAAAGATCCCAGGCCTTATTGAAGAATTTTGCGAGTTTGCCAATGATGATTCCCATGAATTTATCCATCCAATATTAAAAGGAATTATTTTACATTTCTTATTAGGATACATACATCCTTTTAATGATGGAAATGGAAGAACTGCACGAAGCGTTTTTTATTGGTATATGGTTTCAAAAGGATACTGGCTTTTTGAATATATGGCAGTTTCAAGAAGGATTGTCCGTTCAAGAAATAATTATGACCTGTCATATCTATATACTGAATATGATGAAATGGATTTGACATATTTTATAAAGTACATTTTAGAATGCATAGATGATTCATTAAATGATATGTTAGGGTATATCAAAAGAAAACAAAAAGAGCAGGAAGAGATAAAGAAAATAATATATAAAGACTCAACCCTGAATTTAAGGCAGGCCACAATCTTAGAAGACATTATTAAAAATCCTAATAAAATCATTACAATCAAAGAGATTTCAGAGACATACAGGATCGTCTATCAGACAGCCAGGACTGATCTGCTTTTATTGACCAAAAGGGGCTATATTCTCAAAAAAATATTAGGGAAAGAATTTATATTTACATATAATGAACATAATAGAATGTTCAGGGATTGATATCTACATAGATGATACTTCTGATTGATAAGGTTCTGGAGTAGAAGTGTTGGTTGTGCGTATTTAATATTTTAACATGATCCAGATAATTCTAATTTTTCCAATAATATAAACGTTTCTTTGTCAAATTTTGAAAATGCAAACCATTTCTTGCCAAGATCTTTTAATGATGCTCCAAAATGGTACGTTTCTTTATCATCAATAATTAAAAATCTGTCATGAGAATATTTAAGCTTTTTAATAGTTATTGGATTGTACTGAGAATTATATTTTTTCAGATCAAGTGATAATTGTTCAGAAATATCTTTAGTAAATATCGTTGCAATTACATCTTTTTTTCTCTTATTAAAAAGAGTTAAAACTGAATCATCAATATAATTATCTATTAAAATGATAGATTCTCTTGCGCTCCTGATAATATCAGACACAAATTTATATGAATCAAATATCTGTCCGTCAAAAAATATTCCTTTTTTGGGTTTGATATCATTTGTCTCAATTGCATCAAATATTTTTTCTAATTTTTCATCATATTTAAACTGTTTTTTTTCAATAGTATCCAATCTCTGAAAAATTTGAGCATTTGAAATAATAAACTTTCTCATCGCTACAAAAGCATCCATTATCTGAATACTTATTCTAACTGCTGCATCACTTTTTAGAATCCCGGAAAGCATAGCAACACCTTGCTCTGTAAAAACATAAGGTAAATATCGTCTTCCGCCTCTAAATTCATTTGAGGTAACAATCTGTGACCTCAAAGACTCAAACTCAGCATCTGTTAGTTGAAACATAAAATTTTCAGGAAATCTTATCCTGTTTCTCTTTACTGCCTGATTAAGAGCTTTTGTTTCCACTTGATAAAGTTCAGCTAAATCTTTATCCAGCATCACCTGTAAATTACGAATAGTGTATATCTTATTTTTTATATCATCTGCATATAAAATCATTTTCTTATCGCTTTTCATATTCATACTGAACCTCTAATTTTAGTAGGTTACATATTTGGCTTTACGAATCATATAATGGTTGACCAGCACAGAGAGGGGTGTTTTTGGGGCTTGTTAAGTCTTTTGAGAAAGATTTGTATTTCCTTTTGTCAAAGAAAGGGATTGGTAAGGTTCTTTTGGCTGCAATCAGTAAGCTTTTTATCTGAATGACGACAGAATTTATAGTATGGATACTCTTTTTCATTTTGTCTTCTCTATTATTGTAGGCCTTGCTATCGGCATACACAGGAAGCACAAGATCAGTATTCTTGTTATGCTTGCGTTCCTGTCTATACTTGTGGATGTGGACCATTTCCTTGGGCTTAGTTCAAGAGGGACGTTCCATAATGTGTTTTTTGTGTTCTTTGTCCCAATTCTTTTGTTCTTTGTATTCTATGCATATGAGGAGAGAAAGTCAATAAAATACCAGACATATTCATTGATCCTGCTTGTTATGCTGACAGGGCATTTAGTGAGCGATATGCTTCGTGGCAGTGCAGTAAAGCTGTTTTATCCATTATCTTCTGTATCTTACAGTTTTCCGCAGTACACCATTCTTGCAACATCTGATTTCTTTTCGCCTATAGTCTCGGGGGATGGGCTGATGTTGCTTGTGTATTCTTTGATACTGCTCTCTGCTGTCTTTGTTGAGGATTTCATCTATCACTTTGAGAAGAAGCATGAGAGCGTTAAGAAAGCTTTAAGCGGTGTTCGTAAAGACCTTTTCTAGGCAACTCGACTGAGTTGCATCAAGTATATGACATTCAAGCCTATGGCTTGAGGTCATGGTTAAATCGATATCGTTCAGGCAGCCATCAGAATAGGCGTTTTCTTAGCAACTTAACTAAGTTGCATCAAGTAGGTGCCGTTCGCTTACGCTCAGGCAGCCATTAGAATAAGCGCCTTCTTATAAGACCGAAGCTGAACATTGAAAGCAGTGCAGGGAGTGCTGCTACAGGGAATTCAGGGATAGGGATATCGCCGCCACCGGAGCTTTCAATATTAACATTAACAATGCCTACATGTATATGTGAATTACATCTAGGCAATTCATCAGTACATTCCTCTACTATACCTGTGCCTGTTCCTA
>JAGLUQ010000145.1 GCA_023134675.1 Candidatus Aenigmatarchaeota archaeon
GGCTCATAATAGGACGGGAACACGGCAAGGCTTGACGCCACAAGCATAGAGTTGTAGTCCATAGAAAGAAGCCGGTCTGCAGAAGACAGGTATGCGGGATACAATATGACTTTTACGATATCTTCCTCTCTGTTAAAGAGGCCGTTATGCTTAAGGCGTTCAAGGATGCTGTCATCTTTTTCCGGATAATTGAGCTGAAGGGCGCACAGCGGAGGATTTTTCCCGGCGCGTGACTTGAAGGCGAGAGATATTCTCTTGAAAGTCTTAGCGTACTGGCTGTCAAGGTATTCCAGAAGTGTCTTATGTGTGTATTCGCCATGCGTCAGAGATCTTATTATATTCCATTTGAGCGCGGGAAGAATCTCATCCACATGATCTTCAAGCTCACTGTAGAGCGAGAAGTTCTCCAGAAGTTCCAGGTTCTCCCCCCTCACATCTGAGGGTATGGCTATGATGGCAAAAGTATGCTGGGTGTATTTCTCCTTCTTCAGCTTCTCGTTGAGCTTTCCCAATGCGTCTATGAAGACATCAAGACCTTTGTTATGGTATTCATACCTGCCTGATATGAACATTATACGGGGATCTTTCAGGTTCACATTGTAATACGGCTCAAAATATGCTGACAGGAAAGATAGAAACCGGTCTTTCTCAATCTTGTGCTGGTAGGACAATTTTTCCATGGACGGAAACTTCTGCATGTCAAGGCCGTTTGGCAGGACTATGTCCGGCTTTTTGCCGACTATGAACTCAGCTTCGGATGCTGTTGCTGTGCTGACTGTCGAGAACACATCGCTGTTCTTTGCGCAGGCAATCTCTGTCTGGTGCTTTGCCTGGACATGATAGTCATATGCTACTTTCCTGTCCACTGTCTTCTTTTTTGCCAGGCCTTCCGCAATCATCTTTTCAAGGTCGCCCCCTGTGCCTGCGATTGACCGCCCGAGCATTGTTGCGTGGACTGTAAATACTGACGCTATATCAACATTCTTGTCTTTCAGGTACAGCAATGCGACGCCTGCCATCCACTCATGGAACTGTGCAACCATGTCTGAATCCAGAATACCCCTAAGGCGCTCCAGCAGCAGGCCTACAGCATAGCTCCAGACGACAGGCTCCTCAAACCATGAATCTGATTCAAGGGAGTCAATCTTATGTGTCTCCCACAGGTATTTTTTTATGTCATTGCACTTGTGCATGAAATCTTTCACGTCAAGAAGTATGCATCTTGGCTTGCCCGGTATGTTCCAGAGACCATAGTAGCATTTTATGCCTTCCTTGTCAAGGTCGTCAAAGACTGGCCTTAAAATGCCTGCATCTTTGCTTATCAGTTCATACTGTGCCTTGTTGCGGTCATAGAAACCGATGGCGTAATAATTGTTGCCATAGGTCTTGAGCATCTCTCTCGCTTTTGAGCTTATGACTGCGTAGATACCCCCTACTTTGTTGCCCACTTCAAAAGAGACTTCAAAGAAATGACTGTCTTTTTTTGGCATAGTTTGAACACCTTTCAGTAAAAACAATAAGAGTAATATCAGACTGCTTACAATACTTATTTATATGGGGGTGCTATATATAATTAATCATGGACGCTTTTCACATAAAAAGACATGAGTCAGGGGACAGGACATATTCCCAGAAAGGATTCACAGGTTTCTTATACCGCCATGTGGATTCGGGATTCCGGACAAAATGGTGCGGGTTCTGGACACCTCCTATAAAAGTGCTTGACTATTATGCATACAATGTGAACGGCGAATGGCTTGATGTGACCAGTCAGGTGCGTTTCTCTCTTGAGAAGGAAAAAGCAGTCCACAGGTATGAGTTCAAGAAACAGGGCCTTGAGATATCAGAGACTGTTTCTGTGCCGCTCAACAGGAAGGCTATGATATCTGTGCTTGAGATAAAGAATGTGTCTTCAAAGGAAAAGAAGATTGACCTGTCTGTTGAAGTCGGTATAAACATAAGGACAAAAGATGAGAACTGGCACACGAGAAGGTATGATGCTAAATACAGCCCAGTCAGGAGAGCTGTGGACATAAAGGCAGAGGGGATAACCGGCTTTGCACGGATTGGCATAGGAAAGGCAGAGGGTGTATCTATTGAATTCTCCGGTGAAGGAGAGTACAGGGATCATCAACCTGGCGAGAAAGAGAGATGCTTCATACCGGGGAAGATAAGGATCAGGACTATTTTGAAGCCGGGAAAGAAAAAAGAGATACCTGTAATATTTTCAGGGAGCGACATATCAAAGGCAGATGTTTCCGAAAACTATGATGAGACTGCAAAGAACTGGAAAGAGATGAACGATGCCAAAAAGATGCTCTTAACAAAACTGTTCAGCACGGAGAGGATAGAGACACCGGATCCCAGGATTGACAATGCATTCTCCTGGAGTGCTGTGAACCTGATAAGCCTTATACATAACAGCGCAAATGATTTTGGCATATTTGCCGGTCTGCCGTGGTTCCTGAGGTTCTGGGGCAGGGACAGCCTGTGGTCTATATTCGGCCTTGTGGATGTCGGAGAGTTTGATGCTGCAAAAGAGTGTCTCAAAGACATGGCAAAAAACTCCGATAAGAAGGTAGCCACTGTGACTGATACATCGGGGAAGTCTGCATATTACAGCGATGACATAGATCCGCTTTTCCTTATCGCTTTAGATTATTATGTCAGGAATTCAGGAGACCTTGAGTTTGACAAGGAGATGAAGGGGCTGGCTGACAAGATTGTGAAAAACCTTAATGTTGATGAGGACAATCTTATCATTACCGGGAAAAACGGGAGCTGGATGGATTCTATTGAAAGGGATGGGACGCAGATAGAGATACAGTCCCTGTGGATTGAAGCTTTGAAAAAACGGTATCCTAATAAAAGCCAGACACTTCTGAAAGCGCTTGATTCTGTATTCTGGAACAATAACGAAAATTTTCCCAAAGACACGTCAACTGATGAAAGCATGACTGTCAACTGCGCAATCCCTGTAATGCTCGGGCAGTTATCCAAGAGCAGGAGCGTTATCACACTGAACAGGATTGAGGAGGAGTTCAAGACAGCGTATGGTGTCAGGACAAGGTCGCCTCACTCTTCAGGATACGGGCCATCTGAGTATCACAAGGGTGCATCGTGGGGCCTGAGCAC
>JAGLUQ010000146.1 GCA_023134675.1 Candidatus Aenigmatarchaeota archaeon
CCATCAATTATTTTAAAAATGTCTGATACACTGTCCCTGTTCTTATCAATGGATGCTGCAAGATCTTTATCTGTAACCTTCATAATACAAGATAACATATAATCCTCCTGCAACAGAAATCTCTGTTTTCCGCAATGAGGAGAAGTAAAGGCAGAAGTGTAAAAATCATAAAACAGGGTTTTGAAATCAACAGCCAGACTTCCATCATTAAACATTTCACTGACCTTTGCTGTATTCACGATAAAACCGTAATGATTACCGGGAACAAAGATAGCAGAGTCTACTAATCCACCATACTTATTTTCAAGCATTTCGACAATCTGATCTATATTCATACAGCTGAGTTCAGAGATAGATATACCATCCCTTTTTGTAGGACCATCCTTTGTTGTATACCTGGGGAGAAGCCCAGGAGGCCTGTATTTCTTATGTTGCCTTCTTCCGGACTTGATACTGCCTAATCCATCCACTAATGTATCAGTTGATCTATCATCAGGTTCTAGAGACATAAATAAATAATAGATATATTATTTTAAAAAGGTTACATTTGTAAGAATCATCTCATATTACAGCAATTACAGCAAGTTTTGAGGAATTAAGCATACAGGAGAATAAAAAATACGGTAGCCGAGATTTGAACTCGGGCATCCACCGTGGCAGGGTGGTATCCTAGCCGAACTAGACCACTACCGTACGAGAAAAAATCATTTCTTGTAAGAGCCAAGACCGCCCTTGTTCTGCCAGGAATAGCTCCTGAGTTTTGATGTCTTTCCGAAACCGCATGAGCTGCATTCACGATGCCTTAGATGGAATGAGTGTTCTCCGCATCTCCTGCAGTTTTTGTGAACTGACTTGTTCATCTTTCCGAAAGAAGCTTTACCTTTTGACATAGAATCATCACCATTTTATAAATATTTCATAAATCACTGGACAGGAGATATGTAGATTATGCTGTCGCCCCTCAGAAGCGTGTTGCCAAGCTTTGTAGCGTTACCTTCGCTGTCTGTTACCTGAGCATCTTCAACCCATACATTTATGTGCATGTCAAAAGCTTTCAGTATCCCAGATACATGGGTCCTGTTCTTGAGCTTTATCATCACGTTTTTTCCCTTTGCTGCGTTGAGCACGTCTATTGGTCTTCCTGTCATCTAAATTTCACCGAACCAGTATTGTATATATCTATAGAAACTTATTTAAAGATATTCAATACAAAGAAACTTTGCGATTAGTTTTATAAACCTTTCTGTAAAATAAGAGATATCAGCACAGAAGTGATAAGATGGTAATACTGCATACAAGATCAAGAAGAAAACCAACCAGCGGGCTCTACAGGACCCACAGGAAGAAGAAGAGCTATGAGGTTGGACGCGAGTTCACAAAGACCACTATCGGCGAGAAGAAGGTCCGTGTTGTCAGAGGTCTGGGCGGAAACACAAAGATAGCTCTCAGGCAAGACACTAAAGTGAATGTGATAAGCAAAGGCAAGTCAAAGGTTGAGACTGTCAGCAAGGTTGTTGAGAACAAGGCCAACCTCCAGTTTATACGAAGCGGTATAGTCACCAAAGGCGCTGTTGTAGAGACAAAGGCAGGCAAGGTCAAGATTACGTCAAGGCCAGGTCAGGACGGAGTTCTTAACGGCGTTGTTGTTGAGTAAATTTATTATAATTTTTATTTCTTTTTTTATGTTTTTTATTAATTTTAATATATTTTACAGTAAAAGTACAGTAGATATATAAATCTAAATATATATAT
The DNA here is from genome assembly GCA_023134675.1 of Candidatus Aenigmatarchaeota archaeon. GTDB lineage: Archaea > EX4484-52 > EX4484-52 > EX4484-52 > GLR71 > GLR71. Next base: position 1,753 of record JAGLUQ010000146.1, read on the forward strand.
AATTATTATAATATATAAAAGTGATAAGTATGGCTAAACCGATACGTTCAACACCCACATTAAAAGGCAAAGAAGCTATAAGATTCATAAAAGAAGTACAATACGAACAGAAACATCCTTCAAAAAATAGGATTTCTCTTTTGAAAGAATCAAAAATAATCAAATTCAATTGCTAATATATCTTTAAATCAAAATACATAGGTGTTGTACCCTTTTTTCGTTCTTTTAACACTTTGAACCCTATATCTTTATAGAAATAAATAGAATCCAATTCTTTTTTTGTATTTCTTTTTGCATCAAGAGTTATAAACCTGCATCCGGCAATATTATCTCCGATTAATTCTGCTTTTTGAATTACAAAAACCATCATCAACCTTCCAAAACCCATTCTGCGAAAAGAATCATGCACACATAATCGTCCGATTTTTAATGCAGGCAAAGATTTATAGAGAACATCTTTTTCTTTAAAATAGGTTTTCAAATTACCTTCAAGATTGATTTTATCATTCAATAAACTGACATAACCAATCAATTGATCTTTGTAGAACCAAAGAAAAGTCAAGGATATTTTTTGGTTTTGATTTTCAAGGGCATCATCTATCAAAAAAGATTTTAATTCAGTAATCTCGGTCTTGAAATCAATTAAATCTCTGTTATATTTGGAATTTATTGGTACAATTTTAATATCATTTAAATTAACCTGTATTTTTGATATTTTAGCCATAATTACATCTATATTTTAAAACATATATAGCCATATTGTTTTCTATATAATTATGAAACAATCGATCCGACAATGTAGTATTTTGGGTACTTTTATTCTCTTTTATATAATTCATCCTATGATTAGAGATTATGATAAAATTGGGGAGATGTTGAATATATCATCCCTGATGTTACTAAGATTGAAAAAGTGCTTTATGAGCTGAATGGGTGATGAGAGTGAAAGCGTTTTTCTGAATCAAGAGAAATACTTATTTTTTATATATCTTTTTTCGACGTCCAATTTCAATGACATGGATAATAAGTTTATTGTCTATTATGTCTAAGATCACCCTGTAATCTCCAGCCCTTAATCTAAAGTATTTTGAGCCAACTAACTTTTTTACATGCGGATAAGGCCTGATCCTGCATCTTTTCAAAATAGAAATAATTCTTTTTTGAATATCTTTAGATAGTTTACTCAGTTCTTTTTCTGCAAAATCTGAGAAAATGATATCGTAACTCATAATCCTAATCTCTTTTCAACTTCGCCAAGAGTATGAACCCTGCCTGCTTTAATATCTGCTTCAGATTTTCTGATATTTGCTAAAGTCTGTTCAGACAATTCCATAGTGTCTTCCAGTACATCTCTAATAATATCTTCATAACTTTCTTT
>JAGLUQ010000147.1 GCA_023134675.1 Candidatus Aenigmatarchaeota archaeon
GCGTAGAAGTGCAGGTTCATGATTCTTTTTAGGATTTCTCTATGGGTCTTTGACTGCGAGTACGGTTTCCTGAATGCGCAGGGAAGGAAAAGGATTGTGTCTTTTATTTTCGGCGGTGTGTAGAATCTTGTGAACCAGTCCTGCCATATCTCGTAATGTGGGTGGGTAAGGTTGTGCTCGCCTGCGCCTTTCAGTGTTACTCTTAGAGGTACGGGAATCTTTGGTATGAACGTGAAAGTCTCAAAGTCAGGCTCTATCTTCTTGTTTCCTTTCCATTTCTCTGTTATCTTGTCGAACTGTCCTTTGTCTAATGGTTTCCATTCAAGGTTGAGGTAGAGGCTTATCATCTCTGCACTTGAGTGAGGGTAGAGGTTTATGAGGACTATTGAGTCTGAGTGTTCCAGGGCGAATTCTATCGAGCTGTCAAGCGATTTTTTGATATCTTTAACATATGGCGGGTTGACCAGAAGGTATGTCCTTACTTTGCCTTTGTTTTTGTGTATAGTCTCTGCCGCTTTCTCAAATTGTTTTACTGTGGAGCCTTTCTTGAGTTTTTTTAAGATGCTGTTGTCTGCGATTTCCAGGCCGATTGCGACTGTGAAATCTGTGCCTTTAAAGTCTTTGAGAGTTTCGTCTGTGATGTGTTCCGGCCTGGATTCAAAGAGGACTTTCTTTATGCCTTTCATTTTGCACAGGTTGAGGAAATGCAGTCTTGACTCTTTTGTGAACTGTTTCTTGTCAAGGAAGCTGCCTGAGCCGAAGATCTTTATCAGTGTGATGTCTTTTCCTATGTGTTCAAAGAATTTGTCCAGGTCTCTGTTTACGTTTTCTGTTGTCGGTGCGTATCCTTCAATCTTGCCGTAGCCGCAGTAGATGCAGTTTCCCCAGGAACATTTTCCGCTCTTCAATATGAATGTCTTTGATATTTCGGATAGCATAAGGTCTTATTTGTCGCGATATTTTTATAAAGGGTTTTTTTGTTGTTTGCAGAAGGCAGGACATTTTGTTTAATCAACAGGGCGAGATAACAGGTGGTTCTCCTTTTATAATCGCTGTTATGTGTGCTGTTGCAGTTTCGGTTGATACAGGCGGCATAGCTATAATAATGTCTTTTTCAACATAACTTTCCAAATCTTGTTGTATATTTGGAGTTCCTTTTTCGTGGGTATATCTTACTTTTATAAGGTATTCTTCAGGCATAATACATATTATTGGGTATTGGTTAATAAATATTGCATTATTTTTATTTTTCAGCCCACAATCACTAAATAAGCGCCCAACAGCATTATTATGCAGGAAATTGCTTTCTTTGCCAGACCCTCATCATGGAATATCTCGCCGCCGACAACTGTGGCAAAAAGGGTGCTTGTTCTTTTTATCGGAGTCACAAGACTGACAAATGCCATGGAGACTGCCTGCGCCTGGAAGAGCCTGTAGGATGATGTGAGTATGGCTACTATCAGTATCCATTTGCCTGCGTTTCTTATACCTCTCTTTATGCCTGTGACACCGTCATGGAACACAGAGATCATGACTATGAAGTTGACGGCGATGAAGAACTGGACGACGATTATGTATGTTATGGGAGCGATGGTGCCTAATATGATCTTGTCGCCAAGCGAACTGAAACCGTAGAGTACCAGCGCGGCGAATATGTAAAGGATGTGCTTTGATGAGGCCATCTTCTTCAGCGGGTCGAAAACCCCCTGGAAGCCATGCTCTATCTCCAGAATATATGAGCCTATAAGAATCAGAAATATACCTGCAAGCTGTACTGCTGTTATTGTCTCACCGAGAAATATGAATGCGAGTATTGCTACAAATACGGGGCCGAAGTTGAGGAGCGGTGATGCCTGCGATATCTCCATGTGTCTCAGGCTTTTTGCTACGAGGAGAAACGCGACGCTGCCAAGGATTGATACACCGAATATGAGAATATAAGCATTTGTTGATATGCTGTGAAAATCTGCTTTTACTAGTAGTGGCAGCACAACAATGAAGTTGAATATGGCAAGGACTGTTGAGAATTCCATCGCGTGCTGTTTTCTTAATGTCTTCTTCTCGACAATTGCAGACATGCCGGCGAGGAGGGCGCAAAGACCTGCGAAGATGTACCATTCCATATACTTATCTTATTGTGGCCGGTTATTTATATGATGCCTGTTTTCTTGCAGAAAGAGGATTTATTTTAATCTACCATCTTTTTTCGATAGTGAAGCCTGTATCGTTCAGGAATTTCTTTATCTTGTTGTTAAGCTCTTTGACAAGGTATTTTTGCTGAGGACCCATTGCCCAGAAAGACAGCTTAAGTATCATGTAATCCGGGTTTGTTATCTCGAGTGTACCGTATTTAGTCCTGCCTTTCTTTATCTGGAACCTGCCTTTTATGTCTTCGTCAAGGTCTTCTACAGGGATGGCATTAGTCTGTCCTGCTGCCTGTGCTGGCTGTTCTTTTGCGGCCGGTGTTATATATTCGTTCTCGCTTCTGTGCTCTGTCTTGTATTTCTGGTATTTTTTGAGCTCTATTGGATTCATGCGGACATCTTTTATTGTAATGTCTGAACTGCAGTATGGACAAATCTCTATCTCGTTTTTAGCGTTCCAGTTGAAAATCCTGTCACATTTCTTGCATATGACTTTAAGTTTCATATTATTTAATTTATACATCTATTATTAAATAGTTTTTGGTTTTGGAGGAATAAATCTTATATATTTCTACTTTTTTTGGGATATGTTTTTATGAATCTGGTTTCTGCGGCATATCAGGTAACCAGATTGAAGAGCTATGTATGGACTATGTATACAAGTGTGTTGCTCGTGTGTGTTTTCTTGTGCGGTTCTGAGTCTTTTTTGTTTTTCTTTTGTATTTTTCTGGCAATACAACCGAAAAGTATATATACTGTACATGACTAAAAACATCTATGTTAATATGGTGAGATATTAGCATAATATGGTATGTATATAATATCTATTTGTGCATATCCTGTGTTGTTAGCTTACTTTGCAAGTGATTTGATGCTTATGGCAAAAGATGAAATGAGAGAAATGATGGATGAGATTGATGAGCTTATAGAGTC
>JAGLUQ010000148.1 GCA_023134675.1 Candidatus Aenigmatarchaeota archaeon
CTGAAAGAAAAAGACGATCTGAACGATGAGATCAGCATGAACAGGAACTGCATAATCCAGATATTTTCGCCTTTGGCAAAAGCTTTGAAAAAATATGAAAGGTTCAGTACATCTCTCAGCGCAGATGACGCAAAAATTCTTGCAGCCTATATTGAATCGCCGTTCAGGGCGCTTAAGATAGACACAGAATACACAATCCTTGACAAGATTACAGAAGAGACAGAAAAGCTTATAACTTCAGGCAAGATTGACCTGAAAGACAGGCAGAGAGAGAAAGCGCTGGCCCGGCTGAAATCGCTGAAAGACCATTCTCTTTTGAATCAGCATCTGTCAGAACACAGCCGGCTGAAAGAGCAGATAAAAACTATAGAGACCAGTCTCGATGCCATAAAGATAAACAGGGAAACAGAAACAGCAAAGCGAAAACTTAAAGATATTGAAAGCAATATAGAAGATGAAGAGCAGGATATTCAGAAGATAAAAAACACTCAAAAAGATACAGATGAGACAATTTCCCTGAAAACAGAAGAGCTTGAAAAAGCTTTAAGCAAAATTTCAGGAAAAGACATATCTGTCAAAACATGAAAACTACAAAAACTAATTTTTAAGACTAAATAGGGATAAATATTTAAATAAGACTGCGCCTTGTATGGCTATGAATGTAATGCAGGAACTCGGGAACTACAAAAAGATAGTTGATTCTGAACTAGAAAAATTCTTTGACAGTAAAATAGAAGAAATAGGAGATCCCGATAACCCTTACAGCACAGTCATATCATTTCTGAAAGAATACACCCTTCGTGGCGGAAAAAGGATACGTCCAGCATTTACATACTATGGTAATCTATTGTTTACAGAAGCTGACAGCTGTCTGGATGATGTGATAAAGGCATCTATAGCCCATGAGCTTAAACAGGCATACTACCTTATACATGACGACATAACAGACAGATCCGATGAGAGAAGAGGCGGCCCAAGCATGCACAAAATGCTTGAAGAGTGGTATATACAGCAAAATGGCATCAGTCACGAGGAGGCAAGACATCAGGGTATGTCAATGGCGATATTTGCCGGGGACCTGGCAAACTCTTTTGCCTATGATACAATATCTCAGACTGGGCTAGCAGTTGTGAAAAAAAATGCAGCCATAGAGATACTCAATAATACTGATCTTGACACACTGCATGGTCAGGTTCTTGATATCCTGTCAGGGATAGAACCGGAAATGTTAACTGAAGACGAACTGCTTAATATCCATCTTTTAAAGTCTGCGAAATATACTATTGAATCACCTTTGCAGATCGGTGCTTTACTTGCAGGAGCTAGCAAGGAACAACTAAAAATCTTAAGTAAATACGCTCTGCCTCTCGGGCAGGCATTCCAGGTTCAGGATGATAACCTAGGTCTTTTCGGAGATGAAGAAAAGCTTGGAAAGCCAGCCAGTTCAGATCTTGCAGAAGGCAAAAAGACGCTTCTGATAATTAAAGCTCTTGAAAATGCGAAACATTCTGAAAAAAGAATAATAAATGAATACCTTGGCAATCCAAATATAACTGAATCTATGGTTAAACAGGTTCAGGATATCGTAAAATCAACAGGATCTCTTGATTATTCAGTAAATCTTGCAAAAGATCTTATCAACGAATCCAAAGAATATCTTAATCAGCTTGAAAATGTAAATCCTGAGGCAAAAGAATTCCTGGAAAAGTTTGCCGACTACATGCTGGATCGCGATTACTGAAAAGACAGATACAGATACAATGGAATTCCTCAATCCCAAAAAGACTTAAATACAAAAGAACAGAAATATCAGTATGACACTCTATTCTCATTCCCGTCTGTCAACCTTTGAGCAGTGCCCGCTGAAATTCAGGTTCCGCTACATAGACAAAATATCAGTAGACACAGCCCAGTCCATAGAAGCTTTCTTAGGCTCAAGAGTGCACGAGACATTGGAAAAACTCTACATAGACCTCAAGTTCCAAAAGACAAACACTCTCCCGGATCTTATAAAATACTTCAGCGACCAATGGAAAAAGAACTGGAACCAGACAATAAAGATAGTCAAAAAAGACTACACGGAAGAGAACTACAGGAAGATGGGAGAGAAGTTCATAACTGATTACTACAACAGGTACATGCCTTTCAATGACACAAGAATTCTGGGCATAGAGAACAGGGTAGTCATAGACTTAAACGGAGACGGCAAATTCAAGCTTCAGGGATATATAGACCGCCTTGCCATGAAAGGCGAGGATACAGTCGAGATACACGACTACAAGACAAACTCTAATCTGCCCCTGCAGGACTATCTTGACCGCGACCGCCAGCTCGCCCTTTACGCAATAGCTGTGCAGGAGGCATACCCTTTCGCAAAGAAGATAAGGTTGGTCTGGCACTTCCTTGCCTTTGACAAGGAGATGGTCTCATCCCGGACAGAGAAACAGCTTGACAGCCTGAAAAAAGAGACAGTCACACTCATAAAGACAATAGAGTCCACAGACACTTTTGAGCCGAATGAGTCAGCGCTCTGCGGCTGGTGCGAGTTCACCCAGTTCTGCCCGAGAAAGAAGCATGAGATAATGGCAGAGGCTCTTCCGGCAGGCAAGTACAAAGACGAGAGCGGCGTAAAGCTTGTCAACAAATATGTTGAGCTCAAAGACACAGAGAAGCTTATCCACCAGGAACTGGAAGACCTGAAGCAGGCACTCTTCAACTATGGAAAAAAGAACAGTGTTGACAACATCACAGGCTCTGACATGGTGGCAAGGCTAAGAAAGTACATAAACATAAGGCTGCCTGGCAGGAACGACGAAGACCAGAAAAAAGTCATAGACATACTGAAAAAGACAGGCGCCTGGGATAACTTCTCAGCCCTTGACACTTTCGCCCTGTCAAAAGCTATGAAAGACAAAACTATTGACGCCGACATCCAGAATAAGCTTTCCAAATTTGCAAAAGAAGCTGAGACAAAAATGGTCTATCTGGGAAAGAAATAAGATTATCTGAGATAATCAAAGATCTGGCTTATCGACATTATCCTTCTGTTAAATTCAGGAT
>JAGLUQ010000149.1 GCA_023134675.1 Candidatus Aenigmatarchaeota archaeon
ATAACAGTTCAGATGATGTTGAAAGGATTGAAGCAATCCTTAACGGATATGAAACTAAAGAAAAGAATCGATACAACAATCAAATGCTCAGCATAACGCGTAGTTATAATGAAGGACGCGAACATGGGGTTAAAAAAACTTAATAACTCCCAACCCAATCTATTTCTATGGAACATTTTATCATCGGGATTGCAGGAGGCTCCGGCTGCGGCAAATCAACATTGTCTTACAGGCTAAAGGACAGATATCCGGAATTAATAGAAGTCGTTCACTTTGACGATTACCAAAAAGAAGAAACAGAAATTCCAGTTTTCAAAGACATGAGAAACTGGGATCATCCGGATGCGATTGACTTCAAAAAGCTGCGCACCGACATAACCAATCTAATAAACAATAAGCATGTCGAGGTCATGACAAAAAGCAGTATTCTTAATCCCGCATACGAAAAGTCAGGAAGAATACAGCATATCCTGAAACCTAAAAAAATAATAATGGTTGAAGGTTATCTGGCCCTTCATGATAAAAATATCAGAGATCTGTTCAGCCTTAAGATCTTTTTGGACATCCCTATCAAAGAAAGCATGAAAAGAAGAGACAAGGTGACATACAACGATGAATCAGAGTATAATGACAAGATCCTGATCCCTATGCACTCAAAATATGTTGCACCGGCTAAACAAATTGCAGATCTATCGATTGATGTCATAAAAAATAACAAAGAAAAAGTTTTTGATATTGTCCATAAGAGGCTGTCTGAACTTGACCTTTTGCCTGTTGATTGTTGATTTTGATTTTCATATACTCAAAAAAACACTCTCAAACTAAACCACGCCGATTGCCGACATCCATATCATCTCAAATTCGCTCTTGTACTCTCCTGCAATCTGCGCATCATGGATTATCAGGATGTTCTCATCATTTTTTTCATCGCCCGATTTTGAAGGGTTAAAAGATCCGGTGACAACAATCGAATCATCGATGATGAACACCTTGTTATGCATATTGTACTTGCTGCCGTCCCATGTTATATCTACCCCCTCATCTTTCAGCTTGTCATATTCACACCATTCATTGTTCTGGGATTTTTCAAAGACCCCCCGTATCATGATGCCGTCATTATGCCTGTCGATGAGTGCTTCACCAATGCCATCATGCGTAAAGCTGAATGTCATGAAATCCACGCTCCTGTTTGCCTGCATAATCACATCAATCACATGGTCTCCGCACGAATCTTCAGGGCAGAAATAGTTTTCAACCACAATGCCGTCAAGAGAAACTGCAGGATATCTTGCATTATCTCCCGAACCGAACACCCCGCCATAAAGCTCCTCAAACTCGTCAAGATAATTTTCCGATATGTATCTTGATCTTATGATGACAATATTGTTATTGTTCTTGGTATCCCCCCGCACCGTAGGGTTTAAAGAGCCTGTGATTGTTATCTTTCCGTCTATCACGCAGAACTTGTTGTGCATCAGCTGCCATGTATTGTCATTTTTAACATAGCTGAGCCCGTCAATATCTCCTGTATTTTTCTTGTCAACAACAAGCCTGTAATTTTTGCCATCAAGGGCAGACATCATATTTTCAAGCTCAAGATCATAAAGCGCGCAGTCAACAGATTCATTGGAGCTTTCTATCAGCTCTGACATTCGCCTGCCGCATAAGTCGTCAGGGCAGAAATAGACATCTATCTGTGTACCATCTTCAACCACAAGACCTCCTGATGAAACAGGATAAATCAGGCTAAGGAGAAATGTGACGGCTAGGGTAAGTATATGTCCTAAATATATCATAAACACTATTGCTTATCAAAGTATTAATAGATTATAGCAATGCCCCGCAGCACGCATTCTTCAAAAAAACCTATCCCACAAACTTAGGCCTCTTAGTCAAAAGCTTAGGCAAAGGAAGCATCTCAAACGGCATCCCTGAAGTCTCTTTAGCAATCATCTCTTTCAGCTTCGCAACAGACAAATTCTCCTGCTTACCGGACATCCGAACCCGAACCGGCAGCTCCTTCGCATCAATCTCATTCTCGCCGACAACAATAATAAAGGGCACCCATTCCTTCTCAGCCTCGCGAATCTTCTTGCCTACCTTAAGATCCCGGTCATCAATATCAACACGAACCAGGGAAGGATCAATCATCTCAGCAATATCCAGAGCAAGATAATTATACCCTTCAGACACAGAAACAATCCTGACCTGCGTAGGAGATAGCCAAAGAGGAAGCATTGGCTTCTTGCCCTGCTGAGCCCTTATCGCCTGCCTCTCAAGAAGCGCCCATAAATTCCTGTCAATACCGCCGGAAATGCTCGCATGCAAGAGCAGAGGATTAACTTTTTTGTCCTTCTCATCAGTGTAAGTTATATCAAACCTTTCCGTATTCTCAACATCTATCTGCACAGTAGATAATGTAGACGCCTTCTTCAGGGAATCATTCACCGAAAACTCAAACTTCATGACGAAATAGAAGAATCTCTGTTCCCAAAGCTCAACAAGTATAGGCTTGCCCACAAGCTTTGCCAGATCTTTTGCAAAATCCTCATTTTCTTTATAGAAATCCTTAACAAACCTGATAGCAATATCATAATCAATATCAATTGCCTTCATCCAGTCCATAGCTAAAAGATACTGCTTCTTAAACTCTTCTTTTGCCTCTTCCATATCCTTGCACATTGTATGCATGTCAGGCATTGTAAACGCACGCAATCTCTTAAGCCCTGAAAGCTCTCCTCTCTGCTCGCGCCTGAAAGAGTAATGCGTCAGTTCATACAGCTTCAAAGGCAGCTGCTTATATGACATCACCATATCCTGGCTCATAAGATACTGCCCGAAACATGCAGCGAACCGAAGAAAATAATCCTTATCATCCGACTTTATCACATACTGCCTTGCAGGAAACCTGTTCAGGTACTTGCTCAGCTGCGGGTGCTCAAAATCATACATCAGAGGCGTCTCAACCTGCATAGCACCGGACCTGATAACCATGTCAGTGACTTTCCTTTCCAGAAGCTTCTTTATCATCTGCCCTTTAGGATACCACCTAAG
>JAGLUQ010000015.1 GCA_023134675.1 Candidatus Aenigmatarchaeota archaeon
TATGATGAGATGCACAGGCTGCTTCCAAAATATGGTGGTAAGGGTGGTTACCTTGAACTTGAACGTGGCTGCCGTGAATTCCGAAAATGGGGTCTTGGCCTGTTCATGATATCTCAGGTATTGGCAGATTTCAAGGGTGCTATAAAAGCTAATGTTGCAAATGAGATTCAGCTAAGGACTAAATATAATGGGGATATTCAGCGTATCAAGCAGAGATATGGTCCTGACTATGCTAGTCGTGTAGCAAAGCTTACAGTAGGTGCAGGACTTATACAGAATCCAGAATATAATGACGGAAAGCCATGGTTCATACAGTTCAGGCCGCTTCTGCATGATACCGGCAGATTAAGCGATGAAGAGCTTGAGACTTATATCGGTTTGAAGAAATCAATTGATGTTCTTGCTAAAAAGATAATAGTTCTGAAAGTGAAAGGTGTGAACACTTATGATGTAGAAATTGAGCTTAACATGGCCCGTACTAAGCTTCAGCAGGGCGTCTTCAAGATGTCAGAAACATATATAGAGTCTTTGAAAGCAAGGCTTGAGAATATGTAATAAAAAATATGTCATGATATGATGTATAGATAAATAGGACTTTAATGAAAATATAATATCGGTAGATAATATGACCAGGAAGATAGGTAAGGCTAAAATAAGTGAATTCCAGGGCATGAGCCTTGACGGCCTTATGGATAAGAAAAAAGAAGTCAAAGAATTTCTTGCATCTCTTGAAAACGATTATCGTAATGCTGCAATCACTGAAGCAAGCTACAAGCACACAAAGACAATAAATCTTAAGAAACTTGAAGACATAAAAAAGCAGCTTACTGATTTTGGCATAACTGATGATGACAGCGATACAGACTCAAATGCAGATGGCGATAAAAAACCGGCTACTGAGTCTGATGGCACTGCTGGCGCACCTCCCTCATCCGTACCTCCCGCAGCCATACCTCCCGCATCTGATGCACCGCCACCAACCGACACACCTCCACCGGCATCACCGGATAACAACGCACCGAAAACATCAGATGATATTCCTGATGATCCTTCCCAGAGCAGTCCAAAAAAGACTTCATTTATGGGAAAGCTCAAACAGCATCTTACATCATCTAATCCTCCTGCTCAGCAAACACCTCCTGCCTCGGCACCTCCACCTGCGAGCACGCCTCCCGCACCGGCAACACCTCCTGCACAGAACGTTGAGCTGACAATGCAGAAATTTTCAGAAAAATTCAATGTAGATATTGAACGGATCAAGGCAACGATTGATGCTTTAAAAGAGGGAAGAACTTCCAACGATGAAAGGATGCAGACCATAAGTGAAGGTCTTACTGAATTAAGGACAACTGTAATGCAAAGAGAGGCAGGCCTCAAAGAGCAGGAGCTTAAATTCACAAGAGTGAAGGAACTTGTAGATGATATTGAACCTGAAAAGATAAACAAGCAGTTTATGAAGCGCGACCAGTTTGCTTCTGAGATGGAAGTCCGTATAGAAAAGCTTGAGGTCAAGATGGAAGATGTCATAAAGACAACAGGTGACGTTAATGCTCTGCTTAAAAGTATTGGAGGTCTTGAGAATGTTGCAAATATAGACCATGAGGTTGCAAAAAAGATGGAGCATATGACCAAGACTGAAAAATCAATGGACAATCTTTCATCAAAGTTGGAGAAGATGTTTATCGCTATGAACAAAAATCTTGAAGATTTTGAAGTATATGAAGCAAGACAGGATAATATGAATGAGATACTTAATGATATGGTTAAGAATGTTGACAAGCTCGGTATTAAATTTGACAACTATATTGACAAGAAAGATATGGTAAAGATAGAAGGTACTATAGATACGCTTGCTGAAAAACTGGAGCTAATGATGAAGATCTTGAAAAAAGCAGTTCCTTTTGCCGAAGCTGAAATCCCAAAAGAGCTTCAGGTTCTTGAAAATAAGAAAGAAGATATAGAAAGTCTTTTATCCGCACTGGAATCTGAGCATCATAAGAAGCAGATATCTGACAAGGAATATGCAACAATAAAGAAAAAGAATGAAGAATCTCTGAAAAAGATAAATGAAGATGTCGGAAAGATAATGAGAACTCTGATAGGCAAAAAAGAAGATAGCACTGCATCCGGACCTGCTGTAGTTTCAGATAAAGATTCTGCAGTAGCTAAAGCAAAAAAAGACGCCGACAAAGAAAAAAATGTTGATAGCAATGCTAAAACAACTGATAAAGATACTGACAAAGATGTAGCCGAAAGTAAAGAAACAGCCGAAAGTAAAGAAACAGCCGAAAGTAAAGACGCAGCCGAAGATAAAGATAAAGAGGGTGATAAACAATCAGAAACATCAGGCAGTACAGATAAAGCAGATAACAGCGATAAGACAGACAATGACAATACCGCTGCAAAAAAAGAAGATATAGACGCTCCGAAAGATAAAGCCGCAGATTCGGATGACAAAAAGACTCCGGACAATCCGCCTCCGCTAACTCCTGAAAAACCTGAAATGTCTGAAAAACCGACAGATACACCGGATGCACCAGAGGATAAGCCTGTTGAACCTAAAACAGAACCTGTAGCTGAACCGGTAACAGAATCTAAAACCGAACCCGTAACAGAGCCTGTAACAGAACCTAAAACAGAATCTAAAACAGAACCCGCAAAAGAAGAAGTGAAAGATGAACTGAAAGAAGAAATAAAAACAGAAATAAAAAAAGAGAGTGATACAGCTCCCAGCCAAGAGACCACACCCCCTGCCAATGATAAAGTGGTTGAAAAAACCGAAGAGAAAAAAGAGACAGAAGATCAGACCCTCTTGCTTAAGGAACTTGACGAATCACTGAAACAAGGTCTTATCTCAAAAGAGACTTATGATAAAACAAAAAAATTGATTGCAGGTTGATTTGATTGTCCGCAGAAATTAGAATAAAACATTACGCATCGGTTTTTTTAATAGTGTTAGCTCTGATTTTCCTGTCTGTTCAGGTTATGGCTGCATCAGATCCATACTGGTTTGATACATCCTGGCATTTCAGGACAAATTTTACAATAAACAATTCAAATTATGACAGGGATTTCTGGCCTGTTGAATTAGATATGAACTTTACAGATCTCATATCTCTCGAAAATAAGTCAGGCACTTTTGACAGCGCATCTGTCCGCGTCTATGAACATAATTCAACAGGATATGTCTTGTTTGAGCATCCTTTCCAGTTTGACAATGCATCCGGTTTTGATGCGTCAGCAAATGCGGCAGGCATACTAACTTTTCTTTTGAACGGAACAACAACAGCAAATCAGGTAAGATATATCTATGTATATTTTGATATTGTTGAGAATGGCGCAAAAACGCCTGTAGCCTATTCAAGCAACCTTAATTATACCTGGGATGGTAAGGAAGCTCATGTGAACAACAGCATCCTTAAGCTGAAGATAGATACCTTGCGTGGGGAAAACACTTCCGGACTTTACGATGCACGTATCTCAAACATAATATTCATGACAGCTTCAACAGCAAGCAAGACAAAAGAATACACACAGCTTTCAAATGGGACAGATAATTTCTCTTTTGATTTCAGGAACAATGCTTCTTTTTCAGCAGGTCCTGTAAAGCTTGTTGTTGAGCAGACAGGAAACGAGACATTATGGGATGATCCCGACTCGCTTACTGGTTTCGGCCTGATGAGAAAAAGATACATATTTTATGAGAATTCGTCATGGATTAAGATTGAGCAGAATTTCACAAACATCGGTGCATCATCAATAACAAGAAATTCAACCGGTAGCGGTGCATTGTCCATAAATGACATATCTACACCGGAGTTTCTTAATTTTCCTACATGGTTCGGAAACATAACCAATCCGTTATCATGGTATGGTATCTCAGATACTGGCAGCAGAGGTGTCGGGCTGATAAACTTCAATTATAGTTCAAATGCAAACTTTTATACAAGGAATGACTCGTCTTTGGATCGTATAGGCATCCATCTTGATTCAGTGACAATAGCACCTAATGAATCAATAGTCCATACTGCTGTGTTGCAGTTTGATGATGATATATACAATCAGGATGACCTTACAGGTCTTAAGAACCTTATGAAATATCTGCCTGTCATAACTCTTGAAAACAATGAGTTCATTCCTATTTTAATCACATCCCAGACAAACTACACAATCTATAATCTGAATGAGTCTGTCCTTATTTTCTCAAATATCACATCAGATCCATATAATATAACAACATATATGAATGCTACAATTGATATGGGTACACCGGTTACTTTAGATGATGAGACAATCATGCTTTATGATGACGGTGATTCTGCACACGGTGATGCTGTTTCAGGTGATGGCATCTTCTCCGGTTTTTATAATCTGTCTGAGAACAGCACTGTAACGAAATGGAACATTACAGTCATAGCATATGATTCAGGCAATGTATCTCTTAAGGAAGAGAATACATCTTTTAATGTCACTGATATATATAATGTAAGTCTTGTCATCTCAAATCCTTTAGGTATTATTGATCGTCTGGTAAATGCGACAATAATTGTGAAGAATGCAAGAGAGGAATACATAGGGAATGCAGCTCTTAACTGTACATATGGTGCAGGTCCCCTGACAAACATAACTGATTATGATAATGGTACCTATGTTCTGAATTTCACAGCTCCTGCATCAACAGGTACTTATATGTTGAACTGCAGTGCTGAAAAGTCAAACAATACAGGTATGGACTCACAATTATTTTATGCTGAGACAAGCGAAACAAATATGTCGCTTGAAGTTTCACCCGAGAATCATACTTCCTCAAACATATCTTTATCTCTTGATGACTCTTTTGACATTTCTGTTAATGCCACAGACATAGGAGGCGCAAATGCAATAGCAGTAAATATTTCTTTATCTCTCCCTCAAAACCTGAGTGCTAACTCTACTTTTGAGTCCTGCGGGGATGTGGCTATGAATGACTCCTGCCTAAAATATTTCAATATTACTGTTGCAAACAGTACAGTTCCCGGGAATTATACATTCAATATAAGTGTGACATGGTTAAATCCAAATCTGCTTACAAATACGACCAATATATCATTTACAGCTTATGTCCTCTCAAATCCTATACTTGATACAACAGATAATAATGTATCTGGTACTGTAGCTGACGGCAAGACCATGGCTGTCGGAAATTTCACAGTGGATTCCATTGGTAATGATGCTCTGAAAAACATAACTTTTAATGTATCAGGTCTTTCAGATTTTACAATAACATTCTCGCCCGAAAACATATCATCACTATCTTCAGACGCATCCCAGCTTGTTTCTGTAAATGTTACAGTGCCGCAGGATTATGCTTCAGGAAATTATACAGGGACAATAAACATAACATCTGTTGATGGCGGGTCAAAAAACATTACATTGGATGTAAGCGTGCCGGAAACAACAATATTATCATTGCAGACAGTTCCTGATAATTATACATCTTCAATAATATCTCTATATTCCGGAGATTCATTTAATGTGACAATCAATTTGACAAATATAGGTATTGCAGATGCCAAAGATGCGAACATGACCCTGGCAATGCTCCAGGACATCACATCAAATTCTACTTTTGAGCAATGTAACCGTCTGAATGCAAGTGACTCCTGTGCAAAAATGTTTAATATAAGCATTAGTAATTATACATCTCCGGGAAATTATACTTTTAACATAACAGCAGACTGGATCAATCCTGATCTGTCATTGAATTCAACCCAGATAAATTTTACGGTTTATGTACTCTCAAACCCTATGCTTAATGTCTCAGGAAATATATCAACTGCCTTGCAGGATAATTCAACAGTTCTTGCTGGGAATTTCAAATTATTTAATTTCGGGAATGATAATCTGACAGACACAACATTTACAGTATCAGATCTTCCTGATTTTACAATTACATTCAGCCCTGTCAATATCTCATCTTTAGGAGTAAATATATCTCAGATGGTTTTTGTGAATGTATCAGTACCCTTTGCTTATTCGCCGGGAAATTATACAGGGACAATAAATATAACATCTGTTGACGGCGGCTATGATACAGTTGAGCTCAATGTGACAGTCTTGACAAGGCGCGAGTGGGACATAACGCCTAAATCCTGCGAGAGGTCAGAGAATCCTGAAACCGGCACTGTTTGTCTTGTAAGTATTAAAAATACAGGCAATGTTCCGATAAACATTACTGTAAATCCTATAGATGTGAATTATACATCAGTCAATGAGACTAACATGACAGTCCTTAAGAACTCCACATATATCATTGAGTTCCTCTATAATGTTACAAATGTGACAAAAGGTTTTTATTATGAGAACTATACCATAAACACAAGCAATCTTGATGCAGTACCTTTATCCTATGATTTTAACATAACTCTTATACCTTATATCGTGCCATTGTTTTCTGTCAACCTGAGCGAGAATGTGGCTCCGCAAAATACAAATATAGAATTTTTTGTAAATGTTACAGACAGATCCACAATTGGTATAAACTGGACATTTATGAATGTCACCCTGCCAAATAGCACAGTTGAAACTTTTAATATGTCACACATCTCAACGAATGGAACTTTAAGCCAATGGTATTTCAATTATTCCGGAAACATGTCTGCATTCATAAATTATTCTGGAAATGTATCAAATTATACAGGCAGCACCTTGACATACGGCAACTATAATGTGACAATATATTCGCAGGACAATACAGGGGTTATTGGTGAAAATAATGTTAGCTTTAAGATTTATTCTAGCCTTATTGTTGGTTTCGCTCCGGGTTCCACAAAATATTATCAGGGGTCTACAGGCTCTATCTATTATACTCTGACAGATATTATGGGTGCAGGAATCTCTGATGCAAATGTAACCATATCTCTTGCTGACCCTTTAGGAAATATTATCTATATAAATGATTTCATAACTGATTCAACAGGGCAGGTATCCCCTATACCTACTTTTGACCTTGCAAATGATGCCCCTGTAGGAGACTATAATCTTACGGCAGACCTGTCATTTTATGATCCTGTTTTAGAGACAGTTCTTACATCTTCTAAAAATGCAACATTTCTTCTCCAGTCTGGAAGCTCTGGCGGTGGCGGAGGGCTGACAGCAGACCTTGAGACTGCAGTTGTATGGTATCCTGACAATGTGATGCGTTTTGAAATGTGGTTCTCTTATGCAGGAAATGTGACCGATCCTGATAATATGACTCTTTTCGTATATGATCCTGCAGAAAACCTGTATTTTAACATAAATTTAAGTGATGCCAACAGGACTTCCACAGGTCTTTATCATTATAAGTATGCCATGCCTATAGATTCATCTTCCGGATACTATTTTGCAATCCTTACAGCATCAAAAGAGGGTTTTGTAAGCCAGATTGTAAAACCGTTCCGTGTTGCAAAAGGCGGCCCTTATGATGTCCGTGTAACAATATTGCCTCCTATGGAAGTGCTTCGTCAGGATTATGTCAATTTTGAGATATTGATAGAAAATATGGGTGAGGTTACGCAGGATGTATTTCTTGATTATTGGGTATCATATGGGAATGAGACCTATTATTATAATAGTGAGGCAGTGCTTACGCCGGTCGGCGTCAATGTGACGATACTGAGGAACGCATACATATTTTCAAACCAGCAGATAGGGTTGAACACGCTTAATGTCAAGGCGACATATGATAATGTTCAGGCGCCTATTATCGCAGTAGCAACTTTTGAGGTTATTGAAGATGATATAGATATCCCTCCGCCTCCGGATATACCGGATGTACCGGAATATATTCCGCCTTCCGGTGGAAGTTTTTCGGATGATGATTCTGATATGTATGATGATCTGGATCAGATTCCTGTATATGAAAAAGATTATAGTATTAATATTGAATCCTATAACAAAGAGATAAACATTGTGCAGGGCTGGACAGATATTACAGGGGTCCGTGTCAGGAACAATGGTAATCTTGAAATAAAGAATATAACCTTGATACTGACAGGCATACCTACTTCATGGTATAATATCACACCAAAAATGTATGAGGTAATGCCTTCAGGAAACAGTACATTATTTCTTATAGAATACAAGATACCTGCAGGTTCAAAATCCGGCGCATATCCTTTTACACTTGTCGCAAATTCTAATGAGATCGTGACCGATAAGATAGGCCGTCTTGTTGTATTCACATCAATTGAAGATTTGATAAGGCAGGATATAATAAATCTTAAGATTGAACTTCATAAACTTGAAGATGCTATATATTTTTCACAGAACATAGGAAAAGATGTATCAAGGGTTTGGGGGATTCTTGAGCAGGCATGGATACAGATTGAGTTTGCTGAAGATAATCTTGACAACAAGAAATATGATGAAGCTCTTCAGAATATACAGGTGGTTTCCGGATTGATAAAACAGGCCAAGATGATTCTTGAGACACCATCAGAGGTTGATGCTGCTGATTGGAAAGACAGTATCTGGATTTTTGCTTTAAAAGTTCTGGTTGTGCTGGCAATTTTTGCATATGTCAGTGTATGGTGGATACGAAAAAAAGACAAGTACAAATTGAAAGCGTCACTTAAGCGGTATATGAAAAAATCATTGAGCAAAGAAGAGATAGAGACCCGGAAAAAAGAATTTGAAAAAGATAAAGAGAGGATTCAAAGAGTATTGAAGCTTTTGGAGACCGAATCCAAAGAAGGTATAATAAACAATGAATCTTATAAGGAATTGAAGCAGCTTAATGAGAGTAAGATCCTTAATATAGATAAGAAGATAAAAAAATTGAAATGATTGATCTTCCTTGATATAAATAAGATGATTGATATAATCTATTTTACATGTGTAGAAATTATTCTCTCGTTCGCAGTTGATTGCTTTTTCTTGTTCATATGAGTGCTATATCTTTTTTCAAAAAATAATGTTAAGAATATTAGGCATGCAAATATTGTCAATATGAGTACGCTTGTAGTATAGCTTACTATATCATTTATTGTGTGATATATAGCACCGTCTGTTGTTGTGCATTGGGTCTTTCCGCCCTGCATAAGAAAAGAATATTCTACATTTGCTATGCCTCCAAAGTTTTCACAGATGTCTGCATCTATGGATTCATGAAGATATGTATGTGTGGCATTGATTAACATGAACATGAAAAGTATAATTAATATCTCTGAAAAATAATGTTTCATATAATGTCTTTAATATTATCATGTTTAAATATATATAGGGCTCTTCTATAATTTAATCTGTGATAGGGATGATATTCTCATTTTCAAAAAAACAAGTTCACACAACCGTCTATATTTTCATGATCTATATTTTCATATCTTTCATCCTGGCCGCTCCTGTATCTGCAAAAGAGTTTCAGGTCGGTGTTTCCCCGTTACTTCTTGATCTTGGAACTTTGGAGAGGGGAGAAAAGGTTGTAGGTTCATTTTTTATTGTAACATCATCGCCGGATGAAATTGTCGTAAAATTGGATTCTTCGCCTGCAAATTTTGACTTTTTTAAGAAACCTGCAAATTCAGATATAGTGAATCTTGTTTCGGAGGCAGACAGCTCAGGGTGGGTATATTTTCCCGATAATCCTTATGTGCTCAAATCTACCAATGTCTCATTGAACACTAAAGGCGGAACCATATCAGACTGGAAAAAAGTAAATTTTGTACTGGAAGTTCCTGATGATGCAGAACCGTGTTATCATGCATTCAAAATAGCGCCAACACCTTATATCAGCAAAGATGCAGGCAGCTCCGTAAGTATAGTCGCATTGGTGGCACTCACCGTAAAATTTAAGGTTGATGGTGTTTGTGTTGTCAGCGGCAATGTGTTGGATATCATGCAGGGCAGTTCAGCCAATAATATCATTCTTGATATATATTTTCAGAACACAGGCACTGCAACAGTCTCATCATATAGCCCGGATGTAGCAATATATTATGAAAACGGCACATTGGTCGATACAGGACATTCAGCATATGTATCTGTATCGCCTGGTGATATTGGAGTCTTAAGTGCCGAATTCAATCCGGAAAAGATATCTCCCGGCAACTATCTTGTGAATTCAACAGTGTTTTATAACATAAATTCGTCATCAAAACAGGTTATGTTATCTATAGAGAAGCCAAAGATAATTCCAGGAGCAGAAGTTTCCCGGTTAGACATTGCGCAGGGGAATAATATGTTCTGGATAATATTGTTAGTAATATTGATTGTTGCATATTTCATTTACAGGAAAGATGATAGAAATGCAAGAAAATTATAGGGATATTATATAAAAATCGGGAATTAAAACCCTGTTTCTGATAAATTATATAAGCACTCAGGACTAATTTATTTTAGATTGCTATGAATAAATCATCAAAAAATCAAAAAATCAAAAAATATGCTTTATTTTTGCCAATAATTCTGATAATATTCCTATTTGCATTTTCCAGGGTAGATATATTAATTATGCCATATCTTGAACCTGATACGCTTGTGACTGATCATACAGTCTTATATGATAATAATCTTTTCTTCACTTACGAGATCAGCAAATATCCGACATCTGTAGAGATAAGCAATATTGAAGGGCAGAATATATCAATTGGTTTCTCTCTTGAATCTACAAGTCTTGATTTTGGGGTGGTGCCGACAGGCGGAGCCATGGGGTTGCGTTTTTTGACCTTGAAAAATACACAGGAAGATACAGCAAAGATGCTGTTTTTTGCATACGGTAATATCTCTTCAATGATTCATTATAATGACAATAATTTTCATCTTAAGCCTGAAGTTAGTAAGGATATAGAGATTATGCTTAAGACAGATAAAAATACTCCTGTGGGAAATTATTCAGGTGAAATAAATCTGGTTGTCAAGAGGGCAAAATTCAATTTTATGAAATTGTTTTTATGATTGGTGCATATTATGTCGGGAAACAGGCAATTTATATTATCTTTATTATTTATCTTAATGCTGGTCCCTGCCGCATTCAGCACCTCTGTTGAAGTCAATGTTATTGAATTATTGAATACAGATATAAAATACATTGATTGCTGCATGCTAAACAGCAATGTCATGTCTGCAAGTTATGATGTGTTCAATTCAGGAAGTGTTGCCTATGCTGCCCGTATTCGGCTTGATATAGTGGATGAGACCAAAAAAGTCACATCAATCTGGAGCAGCGAATCTCTGCTTAATCCTGGTGAGAGAGACACAATCAATATGTATTGGTATGAACCGGAAGACAAAACAATTACAGCAAATGCAAGACTTTACAGAGCTTATGACATTGTTGATATTGGAAATGTTACATGGGTTTTTGACGATGCTTCAACATCCTCCGGTGCGATAGACATTGAGAAAATTCGCGTATATGATGACAGGATCAAAATTAAGATCACCGCAGAAAATGATACCGGAAAGATAATTGTCTATCCCGTAAAATATACAGCAGGATGGCTTTTTGAGCAGAATGTTATTGAAGATGTGATTGCAGAAAAATCAAGAACAGTCTACATGGATTATGATGCTGGCGTGTTCCGTGAAGCAGAGATTACCCTGG
>JAGLUQ010000150.1 GCA_023134675.1 Candidatus Aenigmatarchaeota archaeon
CAATATCTGTAAGATACTGATCTATTTCATCTATTGCTATGCTTTGTTCAAGTATCATATCTTTATCGATTTTTTCGTTTTCATCTATTTTTTTGATGATTGTTTCAAAGGTTTCGTAGTCTTCAAGAGTGATATCTTCAAGCTTATCGTATTCTTCTTTTTTAGTATTGGCATTATATGCCTCGTTTTCGTTTTTAAGTGTTTCTAGAAGAGGAAGCATTTCCATTTTTTCGGGAAGATTTTTTTTACTTTTTTCCTTATATAGATTTAACCTAACTTTAGCGCCAAAAATACCCCTATGCAATTCATGGATAAAATAGTTCATCTCAATTAGATTTTGGTGATAGTCTGCTGTATCCATAATCTCTATTGTTTCCTGAATTTTATAAGGTTTTCAGGCAGAAAGGATACAGAATCAGGATGATTTCTTTTTCTCAATCGCAGCGTTTACGAGGCCAAGAAATAGCGGGTGTGGATTGAGAGGTTTTGATTTCAACTCAGGATGTGCCTGTGTGGCGACAAAGTAAGGATGCTCAGGCAGCTCAAGGAATTCCATCAGGTTTCCGTCCGGGGATTTTCCTGAAAAAAAGAGACCTTTATTTTCAATTGTGGGTACATATCTGTTGTTGACTTCGTACCTGTGCCTGTGACGCTCTGAGACTTTTTCTGTGCCGTAAAGTTTTTCTATGAATGTACCTTTTTTCAGGACTGCAGGATATGCGCCGAGACGCATTGTGGCACCCATGCTATCTATCTTTTTCTGTTCTTCCATAATGTCTATCACAGGATTGTTTGTGTCTGGGCTGATTTCTGTAGATGCAGCATCTTTCAGGCCGCAGACATCCCGGGCAAATTCTACGCATGCCAGCTGGAAGCCGAGGCAGAGGCCGAGGAACGGGATATTATTTTCACGTGCGTATTTTATGCATTCAATCTTGCCTTCTGTTCCTCTTGAGCCGAAGCCGCCAGGGACTATCAGGGCATCTATGTCTTTCAGGGCGTCCTTTATGTTGATTGTCTTGTTCTCTATGTCAGTGGTCTCTATGAACTTAATGTCAATATCACACCTGAACTTTGCACGTGCATGGTCAAGCGCCTCGTTTATGGAGACATAAGAGTCGTGGAGCTGCATATATTTACCTGTCATGGCTATGGTTATCTTCCTGTCTGTGCATTTAAGGTTGCTTACAAAAGCTTTCCAGTCTTTAAGTTCGCTTCCGTTGTGTTTCATGTTCAGGTTAGCCAGTATCTTTTCTGCAACCTTCTGCTCTTTAAGTATCAGGGGGAGCTCATATATGTTTGAATCATGGTCTGATATTATCTTTTCTTCCTTTACTGCACAGAAGAGCGCCAGCTTTTTTCTTGTTCTTGCCTCAAGAGGTCTTTTGCTTCGGCAGACAACCATATTTGGCTTTATGCCTATTTCACCAAGAGTTCTTACGGAGTGCTGTGCAGGTTTTGTTTTCTGTTCTCCTACGACATCCAGTGTCGGTACCAGTACAAGATGGATGAAGTAGACATCATCTGTCACTGAAAGTTCACGGGCGGCTTCAAGGAAAGGGATGCTTTCTATATCTCCGACAGTGCCGCCGACTTCTATCAGGACAAAATCCTTGTCTTTGCCGAGGGATGTGATCCAGTTCTGTATGGCGCAGGTTATGTGGGGTATTATCTGGACAGTCTTTCCAAGATAGTCGCCTTTTCGCTCTTTATCTATGACATGCTTGTATATTTTTCCTGTTGTCAGGTTGTTTTTTCTTGAAAGGCTCAGATCCAGGAAGCGTTCGTAGTTTCCGAGATCCATGTCTACTTCCCCGCCATCGTCAAGGACGAAGACCTCGCCGTGCTCGATAGGGTTCATCGTGCCTGCGTCAATGTTCAAGTATGGGTCTATTTTCAGCGGCTCTATAGTGTAGCCCTGTGCCTGGAGAAGCTTACCTACAGATACTGTCAGGATGCCTTTGCCAAGGCCAGACATGACACCGCCTGTTATGAAGATGTATTTTGTCTTTTTGGTCATATGAACACTGATACCTTTTGCAGATTATACAATAAATGAATATAAAACACTTATAAATCTAACGCATAAATTGTGTCTCTTTTGGCTAAAAGAAGATAAATATTGCTCTTTCGGCGTGGGGTTTGCCTGTGTTTATCTATAACTTTTTTTGTGATGTTTATATGTATTTGTATTGTCGGGAAAACATTTTTTGCGGCTCATAAGCTACTCCGGAAATCACAAGACACGAATGCCTTCATCCTAGGGCAATATAATCATTGCCGCAGTAATAAGAAGGTATGCTGTTTTTAAATTATTATTCTTTTTCTTCGCCTCTGCTGTTGAGTGGGGTGAGCTCGAAATCAAAGCTGTCGTCTGTGGGCATCTGAAGGACTATGGCTGACTTTATACCTGCCTTTGCTGCCTTTCTCGCGTTTGATACGCTTGTCTCTATTCTTCCGCCTGTCTTTTTGAAGGTGTTTTTGGGCAGGTGCATGTTTATGGTGTCTAACTGTCCGATAATTACACCTTTTCTTATAAGACCTTCTCTTGTGACAGTTTCCCATGACTCTTTTATGTTCTTTGCGCGCCTTTTGAGGCGGTTCCAGTATTGGTAATCATATTTTGTTGATGCTGTGCAAAGATGGACAGATATCTTTTTTGTGTTTTTTGCTGCGTATTCTAAGATATTGATGCCTGTCTCTATGCTTCCGGCGACAGCAAAGTCTTCATCGTCTCTCAGGCTGAAACCTTTTTTTGCCATGGCTTCGGCATTCGTGTCGGAGAATTCCAGCTCGTTTAAGTTTATGTAATCAACCATGCTGTCTGCGTCTCTTATCAGCTTTTTGAGCATTTCTTCATCTTCTGGCATTATCGGGATCTCAATCGCTGTTTGGAAGCCCGGCTTTTTTTTGAGCTTCAGCTTTTCAATGCTGAAGACATGGAATCTTAATGCGTCAAGGCCGGATGATTCTATCTGCTCTATCTCTTCTTTATTTAGAGTTGTTTTTGAGGTATATGCGTGGATGTGGAAGTCT
>JAGLUQ010000151.1 GCA_023134675.1 Candidatus Aenigmatarchaeota archaeon
ATCAAGGTCTTAAAAAAGATTGGTGTTGATGAAAATGATGTTGAGATACATCTTGAAAGCATTGCGATGAGAAAAGCCAAAGCTTCTGCGACCTGGTATTTTTTAGATCATAGGATGCATTACAGTTATAATCTGCAAAAGAAATTTGTGGACAATCTTTATGTTGTGCTTAAAGTGATTGAAGTTGAGGTTGATATGATCCTTTCCAAAAAGAATACACCTGAAGAATTCATATTACATTTTAAAGAGGATAAGAATGTTGAATCCAGACAAAGAAATGCAAGAGATTTTTTTGATCTTGAACATGATGAGAATGATTTTGAGGTAATCAACAAGAAATATAAGGATATGGCAAAGATACTGCATCCGGATACACCTACAGGAGATACTGAGAGATTTAAGCAGTTAAATGATGCGCATAAGATCTTAAAGCGAGAATTGACTTAGATTGTTTTAAAGAACAGAAAGATTGAAATTAACATTTAAATGAATCGAACATATGATTAATCCATTCATCGTATTGGCTTTGAACAGAATTGTCATCTGCAGGCATTTCGGGAATCTTTGCCTCGACGTTAAGAACTTCTGACTGATTTACATGCTCAAATGCATCCCATATTATTTTACCTTCAATAGTCTCATAAAGCTCAGGATCTATCAGCATTGATATAAGTTCATCCGGCGGGACGAAACGGTCCTTGCCGGGAGAGTCAATCTTTTCTGCTATGTATCTTAACAGGCTTTGCGATTCTCTGCTGAAAAAGAAAGACTTGTCCTTAAACTCGCCGCATGAGATAATCCTGAGAAACTCTGCACTGCTGAATTTATCACGATCAAAACCATAATTCTTAATGCCCTCGGTAATGATGCGGTCTGCACCAAGAACAAAAAGACCCATCCCTGTCTCAGCGTCTAAGTCAAATACAAGGTCAGAGAAATCAGATACTGGGCAAAGGCTGTCCGGAGCATTATAAAAGTTCTGGCTATGGGTAGAATCTATTGAGAACATAGCTCCTGAGATCTCATATAATTCCCTGAGAGCTTTTGCTATAGGTTTATGGAGGTTGCATTCATTGCTGTTTTTTTTGAAGTCTGTCCTTTCGTCGGAAGGTACAAGCAAGGTTATGGATCCCAGTCCTGAGACATCTTCCCAGTCCCACATGCTGTCCAGCTCATCTTTCACTTTTTCGCCAAGATAATCTTTCAGGCCGCCAAAGGTTGCGGTTGAGATTGGTATGGTCACTCCGTTATCGATCAGTTCGGTAAGAGATGTAAAGGAATGCCTGTTGCATAGGTCGACCATGACACGAATTGCGTTTAAGAATTCAATTGCTGCACCTGATGAATACTCGGCGCCTAGGATACGGGGAAAATACCAGCTAGAGGATATTTCATCAAAAAGATATTCCCCCCGTTTATTGGGACCGAAAGCGTAGAGAGGATCTTTTATACCTTCCTCTGCAGCTCTTATCAGGTTTGGCATGCTGCCTGCGCCTTTGGTGTAGAGGTTTATGGGCCTGCCTCTATAAATATGATTGGAATATATGCCGCGTCCTTCATATTTAGCTTTATCAGACGGTTCTGTAATAATATGCAGAGATGCTTCATCATAAGTTTCTGAAAGGTCTTTCAGCCCGTGCTTAAGGTGGGAATCAAGAGGGAGGAGATCTAATACATCTGCAAGGGTTACTTTAACTTCGCTGTCTTTGCCTATCTCACCCATCTTCCGTATGTCTGTGCAGTAAGGGATTATCATGGTGTTTTTTAAAGAAGATTAACTTTATTAATTATTCAATCTTTTTTTGTATCTTTAGCTCTCAAAACAGTGTACAGATACAAACATATTAAAAAACATCAGTAGCAATAAGGCAACCCCAGGATATCAAAAACATTCCGGTCCTGCTTATAAGCAGTGTCGATTGTCTCCTTGATGAAGAACTGGAAAAGGCCCGGATCCTCCTGATTTATTTTGTTCAGAAGGAAAAACTGAGTCTTCATAGGAGCATCAACCTTGGCAATCCTGTAGGTCGGAGGCAAAACAAAAGTAGAATATAGCTTTGCAGTGACATTCTGGAAACTGTAGATGCCAAGCTCGACTATCTTTGCTAAATGGTCGGAAAGCCTTGAACGGCTGTCGTCTTCATCGGATGCGGCAGCTGCAGAATCAGACCTGTATTCCTGAGGCTCCCTGACACCTGTTTCAAATGAGAACTTGCCGTCTTTCTTCCTGTCAAAAGCAAGATCTATGTCATGAAAATTCCTTTGCAGGTCAATATTGAACTGGCTGTCGCCAAGATCCCAATGGACAAGGTAATTCGCAAAGAAGTTTGGAAGATTTAAGTCAAAAAGATAATCAAAATATTTATCCTTATCACTTTCAGCCCTGACTGATGCTGCATCTTTACCGCATGCATCAATATACTTCAATATCTTGCTTGGAGAGATAATAATGAGGTCAAGGACTGCGTTGTATTCAACTATTGATTTATTAAGCATGTCAGCATCTGCGCATGCCTGGGCAAGGGCTTCATATGAGCTTTCATCCCGGGAATCATACCATCCCCTATATCTGTCGTCGATTATCCTGCTGGAATCTGGGTCGCCCTTTACAATCACATCATCTTCGTCATTATAGATTTTTCCGATGTCTCCCACAATCACATGAGTCTTATCACTCCTTGACAGGAAAGGATAAACTCTTCCGTAAAGCTCAGATACCAAAGTCTTGAAAGTCTCAGGGCCTTCGTACTGTAATGGCATACTATCATCATCTTTTATCATATCCTATGAATAAAAACTAGTGGATTTTAAAAATGTTTGGCGGAAAAGCGGGAAAATTGGAGATGAAAGCCTATATGGACAAATATTTCTGTACTGCAAAACATATATTAACCTCAAAAACACTATAATATCTTATGGAACGGAGGGAATACCTGATATGGGCGATAATTGCGCTTATGTTTATCTCTGGCGCGTATATATATCCATCAATGCCTGAGACTATGGC
>JAGLUQ010000152.1 GCA_023134675.1 Candidatus Aenigmatarchaeota archaeon
CTTAAAATCTGAAAAGATTTCGGGTCTTGAAGGCGCAGATATTCTGGCTGGTGCTTTTAAGGGTTTTAAAAGTCTGAGGGATAAAGAAAGACAAGAAATACAGAATCTGGCAGACAGTGTCTTAAGAGGCATATATGAAGCGACTAAATGCTTATATGATTCTGATAAATCCAATAAAGAGGAATACAGGGATGCTCTGGAGAATATTGTCAATGTCTTTGGTTCAGCAATGATAAAAGAAGGTGAATGAATATGAATGCAATTGATTATACAGAAGATGTTTTGAGAATACCATACGATGGCGTTGCTTTCCGTAAGCATGCACAGACTATTCAGAATGTCAAGGATAATTTTTTAAGGAATGAGGATGCACAGAAGTTAGGTCCTATGCTGGATGTCCTTTCAAGAGGGATGTATATGCTAGTCAAAGATGTATATAGATATGGTGAAGCTTTGCTTCTTGAATGTGATGGATCTTTGCCGCTCCATGAACGGGATATTTTTTCTATTGTTCAGGATGGACTTGGGATGACTGCATATTCGTTTTTCAATTTCAGGAACGGTAAGTATGAGAATTTTGATGAGATCTACAGTGTCATAGCCAATAAAAAGCTGACATTAGATGTGCATGTTTCATCCAATGGTACAGTTTTTTTGCTTAATGCTTTTAATATTATTAATAACCTTAAAGGCAGTGAGAAAGATAAGGCTATTGAGATAGGTGATATTCTTCTTAGGGGCATGTATCATGCGTCCGAGAGTATATATAATCCCGAGACTGATCCTCAGTATGTAATCGGTTCCGGGTCTGATTCTGATTATATTACCGATAGGGATGAAGTGCTGCCTAAGCTGGTTGAGAGTTTTAAGTGATGATTTTTATACTTAACAGTTGTCATTAGTTTTATATATTTTTTTGATAAATATTTTATTGATAGTATGGATAGAGTTCTGGATGTCAGGTTTGAAGAAAGAGGAAACAATGTTGTTGATATTGTTTTTGAATATGGTTCTGATGCACCAGACGTGTCAGAGAGTTTTAGTAAACATGGAGTTGAAGCTGGAATCTATTCTGAAATCCTGGAGACATTTCTTAAAATCAAGTCTGATATTTTCGGTGATGAAATCACTTCCTTAAAAACTCAGCATCAAGATACTACAGGACCTTTTTTTGGATTTTCTAGTCATTACAGAAATGATTACTTTAAGCTTGATGAAATTTTTACAACTGATTATCATGGGAGAATCTGCTGTGATTTTAATCTAAGAAATCAAAATAATAAGAAATCACTAAAATTTACAGTGGGGGTGCCTCAGTATCATTCTTCGTATTCTGTTGAAAAGCTTGAGCTAGATATGGGAGCTGAAATCAATTTATTGCCACGAGGTAATCTTTCTAAAATAGATGAAAAAACATCAAAAGAGCTTATAGAATACATAAAAAGTAATGTTTATGGGCTATTGGAGATACCGGTTGCAAATGCCTGAGAAATTATTTATTTTCTGATTTTTATGCCTGAAAAAATTGATATACAGAAGTTACTGGATTTTAATCCTGATGATGCTGTCGCTGTGCATGGGACGAGTGTTGAAGCTGTTAAGATATTGTTAGAGACAGGAGTATTGCCGTCGTCTGAGAAGAGGTGGGCTGATGTTCGTAAGCTTAAAAATCTTACTGATTATAAAATTGGAAACCTATATTTTGCCCCCTTCAAATTAAAATTCAAATATTTTGAATTCTATGAAAGACTTGATAAGTTTCATGAAAAAAGTTTCGAAAGCGGTGTGTATGAATATGCTAATCGGCTTGCTGCAATAGGTTATTTAGTAAAGAACATTGGATTTGAACCTAAAGATTATCCAGGTGATTATTTTGAAGATGGATGTTATTATCCGTGCGGTATTGATGAAAAACCTTCACTTCTTATTGAAGCAGAAGAGCATGGTATGACTGAAAATGAATTCAGAGAGTTTCTTAATGATGCATGGAATAAGACTAATGGTGTTCTTTTGTATATGTCGCCAAATTTTTTGAATCTGCCTATATGTTATGAAACCTCCTCAGAGATAAGTGTATATGCGCCAAACGGTCTTGGTTTGAGAAATATATTGGGGATAAAGCCATTGGGTGAATATGAGTCGGGAGTTTTGGAGAGGATTGTGTCTTGATATGAAGATATCAAGTTAAGAAAGTCCTTTGATAATGTCCAATAATTCTTTGTAATTTATGTCGCTTTTGAATCCTGTCAGCTCATGATGGGTCTTTTCTGCCTTATAACCTCTTTTTATGAGTTCTTTGAATAGTTTTTCTCTCTTGGGTATCTCAAGATGGTTCTTCTTGCAGATTTGATGGAGATCATAGAAAGGTTCAAGGACTGCTGATTCTTTCTGCAGGGCCTCAAGGAAGTCTGAGGTCTCTTTGATTTCTTTGTTGTCTTCCTCTATCATCTTTCCGATGAAAAGATGCGAGTTTATAGGGCCTGTCCATAGGGGTCCTGCTACTGTGAAATCAGTATTGCAGGTGTCGCACTTTTCTTTTTTTGACTCTTTTGATATCTTCCTGTTGCCGCACTTTTTGCAGTAGAAGGCGTATCCTATAGTCTCTGCCGATTTTCCTGCCAATCCTGTGCTTGATGTTGATATGCCCATTATCCTGAAGTAATGGATTTTTGAGTATGATATTAAAGGGACAAATGACTTGTCATGTCTTGAGAATGCGCGCACTATCGATGCTATGAGTATCCTAAGCCCTATCTCGTGCTTTATGTCTTCTCTTAAAGGTACTGCGCCGTATCGTCTTATGCAGGTCTTAGGGTATGTGCCGGATAAGGGTGCTGTGTCTGTTGCTGTTATGCCTATGAGTGATTTTCCTGAAGCTGCCCTTGCGCAGGAGTCAAGATAATATATCGGCGAGCCGAAAGGGTCTATGTCTATGTAGTCGAAAAGGCACTTGTTTTTTGAGAGGAAGACATTTGCGTCTTCTATGGAGAATTCGGCGTTTTTTAT
>JAGLUQ010000153.1 GCA_023134675.1 Candidatus Aenigmatarchaeota archaeon
TCGTATACTGTCAGGCCGCAGACATACAGGTTTACCTTTTTGCCGTCTATCGGGGTGAAGACCTCTTTCTTTCTGGCCATCGTGTTGTAGAATGTGAGCACCATAGGGAGAATTTAAGCGTTCATTTATTTAAAAGTTGCTGTGGGGGCAAAATAGAGAGTTTTATAAACTTTATAAGAATTTAATAGTAATTAATAACTTAGGGGCTGTTATTTATAGATTATGTCAAGAGTCTTATGGGTCTAATGGATTCAGAAGATAATCAAGAGCTATTTAAGAGTTTATTAAATATACTTGTGAAAGACGATGGTGAAACATTACTAGAGATCTATTTAGATTTAATAAAAAAAGATTTAAATTATCTAGAAAGTGGCGAATATTATTCCGATTTTAAAAAAATTGAAAAATCAAAAGACAATATATTAATTTATGGTTTACTTAAAAAAGAAGGTCCTATGACTGCAAAAGAGATTATGAAATATCCTGGGATAAATTTAAGCTCTTCTTTAATAAAACATAGAACACATCTGTCTGGAAGATTAAATGACCTTACCAGACTGGGATATCTTGCAAAGAAGAGGGGCGAGAAGAGCAAACAATATTTTTTAATTCCAGAAGAGGCGGTCAAATCTGCGATTGATTTGTTAGGTCTTGGATATGATGATATATACACCCCTTCTAATTTAAAGAACTTAGCTGATGAAACCAACATGTCGTATAAACATCTGATACGGGTTATTAAAGATATTAAAAATGATTAAACTGTGTTTTATATTTTATCAGCCTTAATATGGACAATGTTTTCGCAATTTTAGAACTGAGCAAATTTACTTATCCCGATACATCCTCAGGTTGTTGGTTTCTATAGGCAGAGCAGTTACATTTTACGAAAATGACAGAACTGTGTCAGAAACCGGCTACTCAACAATATAAAAGTTCTATCTTAATAATATACTGGCAAGGCTTTGCCGGGGAGGTAGGCGCTCCCTGTTACCGTTAACCGTCTATAGCGGGGTGAAGCAGTCCTGGCGGTGACTTGATACTGAAGTGTCTGTCAGTTTTCCGAACGTTGAAGCCCTGCCCTTTATGACCGGTCCGGTGCCGAACTGTGCCAGGCCCTGACGGGAGCAGCACTAAAGTACTGTACTGGTGCTTAAAGGATACAGGGTGGAGGTAGGAGAGCTTTCAAGGCTTCGGTCTCTGCATCCACAGGACTGCGTGCCTTGCCGTCTTTATCTTTATTGAGCGGGTATGAAAGGGGTTTTTTATGAAAGAGAAGAAGAAAGGTGTAAGGATCAAGACAGGTCTCATCTTCGCTGCTGTATTTATAGCAGGGATATATGCAGGGGCTGTCATGTTTTCTGAGACTGGTGCAGACATTGTACAGACCAATAAGCCAGCCATGATTGATAAGGAGAGTCTTTACCTTGACTCGCCTACATCTGTTAAGATAGACCTTCCTGCCGTCAACATGAACAATACCGGTGTCACTGCATTCCTTGAGGTTGATGTACGCCCGGGAACAGGGCTTGTGCTTGTCAATGTGGAGAACATCATATCCAATTATGACACCCAGGAGTCTATGAGGAATGCGGCTGAGGTCGCTTCTGACTATACTAACAAGAGTCTTGAGAATGTTGACATTATCTATAATCTTGTGGCGAATGCGTCAATACTTGAAGGACCTTCTGCCGGTGCTGCTTTTGCTGTCGCTACTGTGTTCGCTCTTGAAGGTGAGGAGATGCGGGATGATGTCATGATGACGGGGACGATAAACCATGATTTGAGCATAGGTCCTGCGGGCAGGATCCGGGCGAAGGCTATTGCGTCAAAGGAAGCTGGTTCAGAACTGTTTTTAGTGCCTGCCGGGGAGTCTTATGAGTACAATGAGACTGAGTACTGTTCTGACTATGGGATATTTGACGGGTACTGCCAGACTGAGTATGTGCCTGTAAAGATTGAGGATCTTGCTGAGATACGGGTTGTTGAGGTTGAGACTCTTGGCGATGCTGTTGCGTTGTTTAGGGCCTAAGTCAATAGAAAAAAATAATTGAATGTCATTTATATCGGCCCGGAGTAAATATGCAAGTGTTTTTTGATTATATATAAAGATAATTGCTGTATTTATCATATGATATATCTTATCGGGACGTCGCATATCGCAAAGGAGAGCCTTGAGAAAGTAGAGATGAACATATCAGGGAGAAAGCCTGATCTTGTGGCTGTCGAGCTTGACCTTGCAAGGCTTCAGGGACTGATACATAAAAAGAAAGGGAAGATACAGCTGCCGTTATTCCAGAAGGTTATTGTTCTTCTTCTGCAGAAGATGCAGGATACACTTTCCAAAGAGACAGGCATATTGCCGGGGCAGGAGATGCTGGATGCTGTCAGGCATGCGAAGAAGGCTGATGCACAGGTCGCGCTTATAGACCAGAAGATTAATGTTACTATCTCTAGACTTATGAAAGCTATGGGGTTTAGGGAGAAGGCGAAGCTTATGGCATATCTTGTTCTTGGTTTTTTGGGTCTTGGAGCTTCTAAAGTATTGCCTGCTGAAAAAGGGATTGACCTTAACAAGATACCTGAGGATGAGTTCATAGAGTATGCGATGGGGTATATGGAATCTTCTTTTCCGTCTATATACAAGGTGCTTGTGGCTGACAGGAACTGGTATATGGCGCATAACCTGATGAAGCTTTCGGGGAAGTTTGAGACTATTGTTGCTGTTGTCGGTGCGGGGCATGTTCAGGGGATGAAGAAACTTCTTGAGGATGAGAAGATAGAAGTCAAGGTTCTTTAAAAAAAGTTATAAAGTTTGATTCTGAAAAGATTACTATAAGGCAGTGCATTTGTCTAAACTTATAACCCGCCACCTGAACGAAGTGAGTGGTGGTTTAAATGATTAACCTTAAGCCAGGTCGAAGTAGTCTAGC
>JAGLUQ010000154.1 GCA_023134675.1 Candidatus Aenigmatarchaeota archaeon
GCAGGCGGCTATCCTAATGTAGGAAAGCAGGCAGCAGAGGAATCCATGAATGAGCTTGAAAAAGCTTTGAAACCGGCAGATCTTGTCTTCATAATCTCAGGAATGGGCGGCGGGACAGGAACAGGCAGCGCACCTATAGTCTCAAAGATTGCAAAGAAAAACAATACAATAGTGATTGGTGTCGTAACAATGCCTTTCAAGATAGAAGGGGGAAGAATACCAAAAGCAGAAGAAGGCCTCGCAAAACTTAGACAGGAATGCGACACAGTAATTGTGATAGAAAATGACAAGCTTCTTGAGGTTGCAGGAGAGATGCCGTTACAGCAGGCATTTGCAGTAGCAGATGAGATAATAGTAACAATGATAAAAGGAATAACAGAAACAATCTCAACACCATCCATAGTAAACCTTGACTTTGCTGACGTGAAATCCGTGATGAAAAACGGTGGAGTAGCAGTCATAGGAATTGGCGAGAGCAGCACAGCAGCAAGGGCAAGAGAAGCAGTTGAAGAAGCCATGTCAAACCCGCTTCTTGATGTAGATTACCAGGGTGCCACAGGCGCACTTGTACATATTGCAGGAGGTCCTGACATGAAGCTCACAGAGATCGGCGAGATAGGTGACTTCGTAGCAAAACATCTTGATACAGACGCATCCACAATTTGGGGAGCAAGAGTTGACCAGAACATGCAGGGAAAAATAAGAGTTATCACAATCATAACCGGTATAAAATCCCAGTACATCCTAGGTCCTCAAGAAATGCGCGAAGACAACCAGAACATTGGAGAATCTCTTGGGATAAGGACAATATAAGGCGAAAAAGCCTTTACCCTTTTTTCTTTTTATTATAGAAAATGAACCATGCCTATTATTTATATATCTTAGCACATTAGCTTCCTATTTGAGCTATTAACTCGCGCATACCTCTTGTTGACGTGTTTTTTGTCACGTGGTCTGCAAGTTTTTTTAGTTTCTCTGCTGCATTGAATAAAGCTATTTTGATACCAGGATTCATAAACATACTCTGGCTGTTTTCTCCATTACCGATTACTACAGTCTTGTCCATATCTATGTTTAGGTATCTCATTGCAATTCTTAAACCCAGACCTTTGTCAACATTGATAGGAACAATCATTATCTCATCAGCATTTTTAATAATACTTACTTTTTCATTCAATTTGCCAAGTTTTTCTTTTATAATCTGCTCGTCTACAGCTCTTGCTCTTACTATTACTTTGCCTGCCATTGTACCTGGAAGGTTAAGGTTTTTTATTATTTTTTTTGCTCTTGTCATATAATATGTATTTATTGTAATTGTTTTTTTTGTGGCAGGAAAATAGATGACTGCACCATTTTCTGCTACTATGCAGCGCCATCCTGTGAATCTTTTGCACATTTTTTTTACATAACGAATATTTCTCCCTGTTGCAAGTATTAAATCGATGTTGAGTTTTCTCATACTTCTTAACATGCCGCGATCAATGTCTGTTTCGTTAAAATCATCAGCAGGTATTTTATCTGTAATTGTCTGTTCATAATCTGTTATTATTGCTCTGATGTCTGTAGTGTCAAGGTGTTCCATACGGTGCAGTTCATCTTTTTCTTTTTTCGCTTCATTGTATAGAATAAGATGTTTTTCTATGCCTCTTTCAATCTTGAAGTATTTTTCTACATATTCCAATGATTTTTTAGACATTCTTTTTTGCAGTTTGCTGTCTTTCAAAATCCTTGTTATTTGTTTTGATGTTGCATCTATATCCTGAACATCAACTAAATAACCGTTTATGTTATCTTTTATCTGTATGGGGATTCCGCCTGTCCTTGTGCCGACAACAGGTTTTCCGCATGCCATAGCTTCTGTTATTGACAGGCCAAAACCCTCATTTCTTGAGCAAAGAGCCACAATGTCTGCCGTATTATAAAGCTCAAGAAGGCTCTGGTTGTCTATGTCTCCTGTAAAGATTATATCTTTTTCAAGCTTGAGTTTTTTTATCAGTTGCAGTATCTCTTTTATATATTCTATTTGTTTTGGGATTTTGTTGCTTATTGACCTGTCGCTAACAAAAACGAGTTTCGTATTCTGTATCTGTTCTTTTATTTTTGGAAAGGCACGGATTAGTTGATTATGGCTGGATTTATAATCCAGTCTTTGGACGCATAATATTATTTTCGAGTTTTTCGGTATTTTGTATATGGATTTTACTGCGCTTTTGTCTACATCCAGAACCCTAAAAAAGTGCGTGTCAGTGATAGGATAAATCAGTTCTGCTTTTTCTTTTTGAAGCCCAGCTTTTACAGCAGCATCAATATAGTCCTGAGATAAGAAGGTCACTTTATCATATTCATTAAGATGTTTTACCAGAAATTCACTTAGCTTTTTTGACATATCTGAAATGAAAGGAATATGCCAGGTGAGTATAAGAGGTGTTCCGCGAGGTACATATTTATATGTAAATAAAAGCTGGAAATCGTGGATGTGTACTACGTTAGCAGGAGTATGGTTAAGGAGATTCTCAAGTTCTTTACCGAAGTATTCATTTACTTTATTGAATTCTTCATAGCCATCCATCTGATAATATGGCTTAATAAATGTCTTGGTATTGCAGTGGCATTCCCGATATATCGCTTCTTTAAACTTATTGAATTCAACTATGATTTCCTGTTCTATAGGTTCTTTAGGTACCCTGTGTATTTCAATGCCTTTTATTTCATCTGCATTTGGCTCTCCTGCATGTCTTAGATGAACTCCGACAACTTCATTGCCTTTTTTCACCATTTCTTTTTCAAGACTTATAAGATGAGTAGAAACACCGCATATGTAAGGGTAAAAAGACTGGCTCGCAAAATATATTCTCATCTGTTTTTTTCACCAAACATAATCTTCATATTATTCTTTAT
>JAGLUQ010000155.1 GCA_023134675.1 Candidatus Aenigmatarchaeota archaeon
AAGAATAGTCACGCCAAGAGCAGCGCTCACGGCAGCAGAATACTTCGCCTGGGAACAGAACAAGAACGTTGTCGTAATCTTATCAGACATGACAAACTACGCCAACGCCTTAAGAGAAATATCAGCATCAAAAGAAGAAGTCCCAAGCAGGAGAGGCTACCCTCCATACCTGTACTCAGACCTCGCATCAATATATGAAAGGACAGGAAGGATAAAAGGAAAGGAAGGATCAATAACCCAGATACCTATATTGACCATGCCTGAAGGAGACATAACACATCCAATACCCGACCTGACAGGATACATAACAGAAGGGCAGATAATGCTGTCGCCCGCATACCACAGGACAGGAATATTCCCGCCGGTAAACATAATCCCGTCCCTGTCAAGGATGATGCACCATGGCATAGGCCTGCACTTGACAAGAGAGGATCACAGGCAGGTATCAAACCAGATATACGCCTTCTACTCAAGAGGAAAGAAACTGGAACAGCTCAAGTCCATAATAGGCGAAGACGCCCTATCAGACATGGACAGGAAATATCTCAGGTTCGCATCATCCCTTGAGAAACAGTTCATAAACCAGAAAAAGAGAAGAAACATTAAAGATACTCTCAATCTCGCCTGGACGCTTCTCAGAATACTTCCGAAAGAAGAGCTCACAAAGATTGATAAAGATATGATAGAAAAGTATTGGTACGATTCGCATGATGAATGAAGACCTGAAACCTACAAGAACGCATCTTAAGATGCTGAATGAAACTATTGACCTGAGCATCAAAGGCCATAACCTTCTTGAAGAAAAGAACGAGGCATTGATACTGGAATTCTTCTCGATGTCAAAAGATATGGACGCAAAAAAGAAAGATATGGAACAGAAACTGGTAGAAGCATTTGAATCTCTGGGCAATGCACAGGCAACACTGGGCCATATAGAGACACAATATCTTGGCGCATCAGTCACAGGAGCACCGGAACTCAACATCAGCGAAAAGAAAATCATGGGAGTCAACCTGTTAAAGATCAACACGCCCGACTACTCAAGAGAAATACTGGAGCGGGGCTACAGCATCGCAGACTCAAACCATCACCTTGATGATGCAGCAGAACTTTTTGAAGCATCAGTCCCGAAAGCCATCAAAGTCGGCGAGGCAGAGACAAACTCAGGAATACTAAAAAAAGAGATCTCAAAGACAAGAAGAAAAGTGACAGCTTTAGAAGACTTCATGATACCGTCACTGGAAAGAGCCAGATCATCAATAATATCAAAGCTTGCTGAAAGGTCAAGGGAAGACTTTGTCAGGACAAAGATGGTCAAGAAAAAGATAAGGTGAAATCAGGACACAAGATAATTACGTATATTTTTATATTGCCAGGAATCAGTAAGAGCAGTTAAAAAAGGATAAAAATGTTTAAGCATCAGAATCCAGTCCTTTCTTTTATCGGCACAATAAAGATCATCTAATTTATTTTCATATTTAGTTAACAAACCTTTAAGTTCGTTCTTTGATACGCCTTTGTCTCCATCAACGATATCATCTCTTATCTGGACTATTATTCCTGAAAGAGTAGCCAGATCACTTACTTTAGGAAACATATCTATTGAAAAATCAGGAAATGCCTCCACCAATCTAACCAAACTCAATTGCATATGACTGCTTACTAATTCCAGACCAATTTCATAATCATATATTGAATTGTATTCTCTGTCTCTATACCATATATCAGACAAAAGAATAAATTCATCTACAAAATCCTGGTTATCATCAAGATAAAGATTCAACTCTTGTTTAAAAAACTGAACAAGCTCCAAAGACCCATCCAGACCTTCTATATTAGGAAATACATTTACAAAATCAGCCTTATCAACTTTGTCTGTCAATAAATCTGCAACTCCGTATAACAGATTCTTTGATAAATCATCATCTAATTTAAGACCATTCACATGCCCATCAATGATATTGTCTAATACTCTTACTAAAAATATATAATTGCCGCAAAGAGACAAAACCTCTTTTGTATATTCAATACCGCCACCCATTAAATAATAAGATTTACCAGCTACTGCCTTCTCAAAAGAACATGTATGATTCAGGCTGCTCTCAAGAAAAGATTTTTCATCGCCAGATATATTTAATCCAGAAATTGTTCGCCTCATATTACTATGATTTCTCAGAGTTTCATAACAATCAATCAGGCTAATCATAATTAACAGTAACAATGAAACCGGATAAACTTTAAAAAACTTATTATAATATAAGAACAAACAATAAGATAAGAGGTGAATAAGATTCCGGACAATGAAAGTCAGGAACATGACACGAAAAATATAATATAATCTTCTTCTAAGACACCTATAAAGCATTGATTACAGCAATATCATGCAGGTACTAAAACAAGATTTGAATCAGGAACCCCAACAGGAATAAACTCAGGGGACTTTACCACAAGAAGCTGATTATCATTCTCTGTCTCTGTAAAGAACACAGGATTGAATGCATCTTTACTTTCAGGCATATATTTTTCTAAAAACTTTTTAGTGTCAGAGAAATTACCGCTCAA
Organism: Candidatus Aenigmatarchaeota archaeon; assembly: GCA_023134675.1. Taxonomy (GTDB): domain Archaea; phylum EX4484-52; class EX4484-52; order EX4484-52; family GLR71; genus GLR71. The sequence goes on from JAGLUQ010000155.1 coordinate 2,563, forward strand.
TTCGATATGGAATTCTCCATTATACTCATACACAAAATCAACAGAATCAATAAAATCACAATTGCCTGCGATTTCATCAATGCTCATGAATGCCTCACTTTTTTTGTTGTCACCATTCGTTTTATTTAGACTAATATTTCTCAGACTCTCAATAACTCCGTCACCCTCATTGGTTACTCCATTAATATACGAAAAGACTTCATCCAAAAAAGGCAATAATGTCACATCTTTTTTGCTGTCCAGCCTCAAAGGCGAATATTTATCAGAAT
>JAGLUQ010000156.1 GCA_023134675.1 Candidatus Aenigmatarchaeota archaeon
GAGAACTCGCCGTCAGCAGTCCTGAATGTTCCGCTGTCAATTGAGCATGGATTCCAGTCCTTGTCCCTGCATTCAGATATTGTCGCATTGGTTATATCGCTTCCGGAAACTTCTTTTCCGGTCTTAAGATCGATTACTATAATCCCCAGGCTTGCATTCTGGTTGCGGAGAAAACCCTGGAGCTTGGATGTCTCTTGGAAAGGTATAGCATCAACTCTCAATCTTGTTATCTTGAATTCAGAATATTTTGTCTGCGTAAGATTGTTTTTGGTGACTTCTGTCTTGACTGTATATACACCGTTGGTAAGATTAGAAAGCCCGTATTCTGTAGATTTATATACTCCGTCAGAAGTCTCGGTGAAAGATGATATTATATCTGCAGTATTTCCTAAAGAATCCTTGATATACGTCTTGATGTTTGCACCTGTCACAGGCAGGACATTCTTATCAGTCTCTGTCGCCACTGTGACCGCAATGACAAGCGAGTCGTCAGTGCTGTAAAGATACCTTGACGAACCTTCCGAATCCTTAAGATCCAAAGACACATCAAATGATGGCACATCAAAGACAGCCATCGCAAGACCTTTTCCCGCAACGACAGAATAACTGCCGTAAGATGAAGAGGAAGGTATTATATATGCAAAAGAGATCATGCCGTTACTATCAGTCGTCAGTTTCTCATTGTACACGACAGCACCGTTGGCGCGCAAAATCTTTATCTTGACAATCTCGCCGGAAGCAGGAGTGCCTGTGCCGTCAACAGCAACTGTCTCAACAAGCATGTCAACAGTTACATTGTCGCCCGGTGAGTATACACCTTTGTCTGTTGTTAAAGTATACCTGCGCTCAGCCTCAACATCAAAGACACCGTAGCCGACACCGAGACCAGGAGAAATTGCCTGAACAGAATACTGACCTTCAGCAGTTCCGGCAGGAAACGGTCCGTACTGATAGTTTCCCGATGAGACTGTCGCATCACCAAAAGAAATAAGCGAAGTCCCGTTTGGATAATTTATGAAAATATCAAGAGGGCCATCAAACGGAGAGCCGCTAAGCATCACAGTCCCGCTCATAGTGACATTCTCACCCGGCATATAGACAATCTTGTCAAATCCGACAGTGATATCAAGAACTGCAGCGAACGCCGCTGAAGATAAAAACAAAAAAGCAATCAAAAACCCAACAATAAATCTTTTTCCAGACATAATAATCCTCTCAAATTTCCAGTCTTATAATCTCATTAGCATAACAATAAGAACAAGGTAATTAGAAGATAATTGAAGATGAAGAGTATATATATGTTGTTTTTCTCTTATTAGTGTTTAAAAAATGATTTTTATAAAAAACACGCAACACTAACCCATCTTAGGCAATATACCTATCATCTCAAGAAGCCACCAGGCAGACCAGACAAAGATTATCAGGCCGAAAACAAAAAGATGCCCTGTATCCACAGACTTGGTCACTGCCATCATTATAAGCTTCCAGCCAATATAGACAAAGATTATGTTCCTGATAAGCCCGCGCCCGCTCATTCACTCACCATTCCTGTTAACATATCTGCCGCGAAGGCGTATCTGTTCAAGCCGTGAAAGCACAGCCTTACCGTCCTTGCTATCCTTCAGGTAAGATTCAAAGACAATTTTTAAGGCACCGGAAGCGATTCTGTAATGTGTAGAATCGATTGCCTCTTCAAGAAGATGCAGATCTGTCGCCTTGTCCTCTGCCTTATCAGATATGAAGCCCAGTCCGAAATCAATGAAGCATATCCCTGAATCTTTGCATATCATATTAGATGTTGTAAGATCCCCATGTATTATAGACGCATTGTGCAGGTCAGCGACCGACTTGCCTATTTCATAACAGACGGCTTTCATATTCTTTGCATCAAGAATATCTTTCACGCGTGGACCATCAATATGTTCCATCTTTATCGTAAAGTCATCAACCTCAAGAACCTTAGGCACCATAACTCCGGCCCTTGAAGCATCAGAAATAAGCTTAGCCTCACGCTTAGTCCTCTGCTTCCGAATCTTAAGGTCAAGCTCTTTCGCCCTATATCCTTTAGGTATCCTTTCCTTAACAACACAGTCTTTGTCAAGAGATATCCTTGCCTCAGCGCCGATATTTATTGTCTTCAACATATTCACCGGATAAATTGTATGCTGAGTTTTTGCCCATGTATTTTTATATTCTTTTAAATCTAGATAGAACAGAATTTTGTATATTTTTATACATAAAACTCATTGTTAGTATAAATAAAATTTTAATTGTTAGAAACGAACTGGGAACCACCCCCTTTTATTTTACTTTACCTCGCTTTTTTCTATAACATAATTCTTAAAGGCAATACAACTTCCTTTAAAATTGAATATAGAGTATTTTTTCCCCTCATGTTCTTTCTTAAACTTTTTAATAGCTTCCTGAAATTTCTCTTTATTCACAATGATTTTATCGTCTGGTTCAATATTCTGATTTTTTTCCATATAAAATTGCGTTGTTTCACTCATATTTTTCAAATCCCCCGAAGCAATTACAATAATCCCATCTTTGTTTATTAATTCATGATAATTGCCTTTCCAATCTTTTAGAAATGGATGTAACTTTGGACCTCTAGGAATTCCATCATGTCTGATAAAATCAATTCCTCTACGATAAATTTTAATAAGCCCTTGTTTGTTTGTAGTTTCTTTATTGATTGTTTTTCCCATAATAAAAAGTATTATTAGGTAATTATAAAGGTTTCGGACTACTACCAAAATCAAAAGATTTTTAACATATAGTCATTTATTACTTATTATGCAAAGA
>JAGLUQ010000157.1 GCA_023134675.1 Candidatus Aenigmatarchaeota archaeon
AAAAATTTGTTATTGATACTAGTATCAATAACAAATTTTTACCTTTTCCATTCAAATTATTCAACCACACAAACATCTACATGACCAAATAGGATCAGCCAGAGGTCAATCTATATCTCGCCATAACAATATATTATCTTTTGTCTGTTATATATAGTTTTTGTTATATAGAAACCCTTAAATCTTCATTTAAAAAAAAGATTATCATGCTTTCAATAAAGATTTTCCGGAAATCAAAAAATCAAAAACTTCCAAGCAGCCTCTGCCCGCCTTTCCCCTGAGATTTTTCAGGCATAACTTCAGCACCGTCAGAATCATCAGCAATCTTATCATCCTTATCATCTCCCGCACCCTTAAGCTTCATCGCCGTCTTTTTCCCGACAATCTTCTCAAGCACAGAGATATCCCCCTTCCGCAAATCAGAAGCCGACCTGAACCCCTTATCATAAAGGGCACGGGCACGCACCCGCCCTATACCTTTCACAGCAACAAGCTTCAAAAGCTCTGAAGGCACCCCATGCTTCATCTGCACCCTCAACCGCTTCACAGCCTTATAGACATCTTTCAGCTCAAAAAGCTTGGAAAACTCTTCAATAGAATATAAAAGCCAGTCCGCATTATCAAGCTTTATCTTAAGCTCCCCCGGAGTGACAGAATAATGCTTGACTATAAAATCCTCAGTATTCTCCTTTATCCATGAATCAAAAAGAAGCGCAGTCTTAACAGTATCAAGAAACCGTTTCCTGTCCCAGTCCCAGACAGATGGAACTTCCATAAGTATATTACGCGAGCATGACACAATGACCTCGTTCAGCATCTCAGTATCATCCTTCTTCGCTTTGGCCAAAGGAAACATTTCCAAAGCCTGCGATATAATATTCAAGAAACTGAAATTGTTCAGTACCTTCGACTTGGACTCAAGGATCTGAGCCCCGGATACAAAATCAGAACTACCGGAATCATTGCCCAATCCATTTTCAGCAGCATTCGCATCAGCATCATCGCTTATTACCAGCGGCTGCCTGACAGCCCGCACAAAAAGGTCAGCAGTTATAGGATCAATATACAGCTCAGCCACCCTGAGCCCGAAAGGCGTTGCTTTCAACTTAGAATCCATAGCATCCACCATACCGAAACGGCAAAGCATATCAATAACAGCCTCAATCTTCACAAAAAGCTCGCGAAGATCTTTGAACTGGTGGGCATAGAATGTCTTTGACATAAACTTTTCAAGATCCTTAAGGCTTCTGACATGCCCTGTAGCTATAAGGCTAAGTATATGTATCCGAAGCACAGGCTCAAGCGAAAGCTTGGAATATATGTTCTCAGGAAGCCCGTTTATGAATCTTGTCTCTATATCTTCTTTATCATCGCCTGCCTTGAGAACAACAACAGACCTTCCTTCCTTGGCATACTTGGCCCGGCCCGCACGCCCGACACACTGCTTATACTCTAAGACAGGAATATAATCATACCCGCGAGTGCCATAAAATCTCTTCACATCACGCATGATAACATAGTCACAGGGAAGATTCATCCCGTATGCAAGAGTGGTAGTAGCGGAGATGAATCTTATCAGCCCTGACCTAAAAGCGTCCTCAATCATCCCCTTCTGGCTATGCACAAGCCCGCTGTGATGGAAAGCGACACCATGCTTCACAACTTTTGCAAGCCTCCTGCACTGCGTCGTAGGGCTGGATACAGCATGCAGAACAGAATCGGAAAGCTTCTCAAGCTTTATCTTCTCAGAAACTCCCAGACCAGCACCTACAATCTTTGACAGGTCTTCAGACACTTTCTCAGCACTTCTCTTGGATGAGACAAATATTATCCCCTGCTTGCCGTCGCCATTGACTTTCCCGACAATCGAGCCTAAAGTATCAAGACTGGAAGATATAGGAAAGCCTAAATCCTTTTTGCCGGAAAAAGTGACTTTCCCTTTCTCTGCATAACCTTCATGAAGCACTGTCGGCCTGTAGTCCGACTCAACAAGAACAGAATCCAGCCAGTCTGCAAGTTCCTTGCGGTTGTTTATCGTTGCCGAAAGCCCGACAATCTGCGCGTCTGAAATCTCACCAATCCTGGTGAGAACAATCTCAAGGGTCGGTCCGCGGGAAGAGTCATCAAGAAGATGTATCTCATCCGCAATTACAAGGCCAATATCAGAAAACCATTCCGCCTTATGCCGAAGCAGGCTGTCCGCCTTCTCCACCGATGTGACAATTATATCAAAACTGGAAAGCCACGGATCCTTGCCGTCAAAGCTTCCGATACTTACAGCAGTCTTGACCCCAAGAGGCTCATATTTATCCTTAAAATCATTGAACTTCTCCATAGCAAGAGCTTTCAGGGGCACAAGATACAGAACTTTCTTCTTCGCCTCAAGAACAACCTTAAGCGCCGCAAGCTCTGCGACAAGTGTCTTCCCCGCACTTGTAGGAATAGTAAGGAGCATATTCTTCCCGTCAAGATACCCGGAACGGACAGCATCTGCCTGCGGCGGAAAAAGAGACGTGATGCCTTCTTTCTTCTTTATTACATCCACGACAGGGCGAAGCACGGGATACTTCTCAGAAATCTCATCAAGCTGCATAACAAGAATTGGTGATGTTAGAAATAAAAAATATAGCATTGTCTAAAGGTTGATGAATCTTTAACAATCAACATCAGAAAGATTATCCTCACTGTCTTCCTTCTTAAGCACACTTTTCTTCGCCTCGGCAACCTCATCCTCAGTGAAATAGTTCAGGAAATCCTCAGCCTCCTTCTTCTCAGCCTCAGCAATGTCTTTCCTGCC
>JAGLUQ010000158.1 GCA_023134675.1 Candidatus Aenigmatarchaeota archaeon
CGGTAGTGATATAAACATCATATGACTTAATTGATGCACACAAACCTGTACAATCTATCGCTTATCATCTGGCACATCTCATATTCTTCAAGACCTCCAAGTGTCCTGTACTTGTCTGCCCTGCAGAGGTATCTGAAATCATTGTCTTTAATCTCTCCGCATTTCAGTATAGATTCTCTAAGTGCTGAGCTCTCAAGATTCTTCGCAATGCACCACGTTTTTATATCGCTGTCTTGTATCTTTTCACAATTTGTATCTGATGTACTCCTCATCGCTTTTCTTGCCTCAGCCAGTTCTGTGGCAGCAAGGCATACTTTCTTAAGATCTTCAGATTCAATATCGCATACATCTCTGTTTATCTCTGTATCGCTCTTCTGGGCCACCCTATCAATACATACTGCTGCAAGCATTTCATCTTCTATGTTCATGCACAATCTTATGCTTCTTTCAATGCTTGTGTCTGTATCAATAGCTTCGCAGTAATGTTTTTCATCTCCGCGTACCAAGATGTTGCATTTTTCGCTTCCTGTGCTGGTTATCATGATTATTGATATAGAAATAATAATGGTGGCAGCGATTGCGGCAGCAACAGCTTTCATGTTGTATGTCTTCCTTTCTTGTGTCTTGGCAGGTATATCTTTCCTTAGTTCCTGCATCCTTGCCTCTTTTATCATGCTTATAGCTTCATTTTCATCAAACCCGTTCTTTACAAGCACAGTCCGTATATTGTCTGTATCATATCCTGCCTTTATCTTTTCATCAACCCATCTCTGTGTGTCAGAAGCCATATATATATATTTTTCTCTTTTGTCCTATAAATCACTTTATGTTGTTGTACTGTTGCAAGATGTAAAGTGTAGCTGTTATAACAGCTCATGTTATGCGGGGACAGTTCCTTTGGGATTATTATTGCATTTAAAGCTCATTTTTAATATGTTTTTTTGATTTAAGGGAGATTTTATATTTATATAATATAAAAACGTCAAAATGCCTTTAAAAATAGATTATACTGTTGTCCTATTTTGTCTTGCTTCAACCCTAAAAAAGTAAATGATCTTCACTAAAATTCAGATACAAGAAAACCTTTCTTTATAAAAACTATATATACTATCCACGCATAATATTAATTTATCTGGTGGGATACTAGCTGGTTAATGTTTGGTAGCGTTAGCCATATCAGTATTTGTGTGGTTGAATAATTTGTATAGGGATAATAAAGTATTACTATTGATATCGGTTTTTTTCATTCTTTCTAGCTTTTCTTATCTATTTTTAGATAACAATTTATCCCCCTATCCTACTGAAACCTCCCTTCTGCCAGATATTATCCCACAAGACGCATCCCACACCGCGATGAGTATGAGCCTTGCAGCAGGCTCTCCTTCTTCTTTTGTTGCTGCCATAAAACGCCTGATTGACAGGATTTTCCCACCGGAAAGTGTCCGGTCAGTAAATTCTCCGAATCAAAGCATACAGAAACCAATTGAAATTGATCTTCCGTCAGATAAAACAGAAGATCTTGATTTGACATGTATCCTGCGTGGCACACAGATTCTTTGTGAATCACCAACCTTTTTGGAAGATATGGTAATAACTCAACCAGCTTATGTGAAAATTAAGACACCTCATACTGTCAAAAATATAGATAAGAAATCAGTTCACATTAAAACCTTAGATATAATCGAAGAGTTTGAATCAAAGACAATCAAGCTCAACAAGACAAAGAACCTTAAGTTTGAAATCCCTTTGATATCATACGGTTCAATGGAAGTTGAGGTGGACGGCAAGACAAGAACAATAAATTATTCATCATACTTATCAGAAGAAACAACATTTTCAGAGGATAAAACCGGGAAAAAGCTGAAAATAACAAAGACACAAAAAGGCTGGACACAGGATTATAAAATATTCTCAGACCATGCCCTCTATAGCAGCAATGAAATCATATTTTCAGCAGAAGTCAATGAACCGCAGGAAATCACAATTTCTCTGGATTTTCCGGATGATTCAACAGTGATACTTGGAGGATTCTACAAGTGGGAAGATGGCGCGTGGGCTGAAACAGGCTACACTCTATCTGTAGACGCACCCACATACTTTAAACAGGAATATGACTGGTTCAAAATAAACAAGCCCCGCGAAAAATTCAACATAAGCATAACAGGAGACAAAGGATTTTCAGCATTGCTGGATCCGGATATTTCTTCATGTTCAAATCTAAGCACAGCAGGATCTATCTATACGCTGACAACAAATGTCTCATCCGCAGACACCTGCTTCACAATAGAGGCGGACAACATCACTCTTGACTGCGATGGATACACGATAACCTATTCGCAGAGTTCAGTGGGATATGCAATCAACAACTCGGGCGGATATGACAATATTACGATAAAGAACTGCAACATCATCATATCTTCCACCACTATGTATGCTCATGCAATATACACATCCGGGATGGAAAACAGCACAATCACAAACAACACGATAAACATATCGAACCCATCTGGCTTTTTCCAGTTCGGTATCCTCTTCGATTCATCAAGCTTAAACACAATCTCAGATAATACAATAATAACATACGGTGCCGCCGATCATGCCATACGAATTGAATATTCAAGCAATTCAAACAACATATCATCAAACATCCTGACAATAGAAGGCTCCATGTTAACCGGAGGCCTTTTTATTTATTTATCAAATGATTCCTACATCTCATCCAATAACATCACAGTTTCAGGTTCTAATTATGCGTTATGGTT
>JAGLUQ010000159.1 GCA_023134675.1 Candidatus Aenigmatarchaeota archaeon
TTTGATGTTGCGATACCACTTGAGTCATCTTCAGAATATGTCCAGCCGGTTGAGCTTCCTGAAGTAAAATTACTGTTCACGACAAGATTCTGCTGAAGAGAATAAATTGAAGGCATCAGTAAAGATAAGGCAGATATTAAAAAAAACAGAAGAAATCTCTTTTTCAATTTTTCAACACCTTCTTTCTTTTTTGGGTTTTGACCGGTTTTTTTCTTTCCGGGAAGCCATACTCTGCTTTGTCTTTTTTGTCTGGAACATATTATTGCGGATATCAAATATCATCTGCCTGTTAATTTTTCTTAACTCCTGATTGTATATGTTTATCAATCTTCGTCTCCTAAACAGAATCGCTGTTGAAATGCTGATAAATGCAAATGCTGCAAGAGACATGACTCCACCAGGAGCTATTATGGATAAAGATTGCCCTGTCGGCATACCGATTGATGGAAACAGATCAAAAGATAAAAGAGTCTCTGAAGTGTCTGATGATACGGATGCTGTATCCAGGGTTTCGTTTTTCAATGGAAGTATGTTCATCACAAAACTATGCTCTTTGGAAAAACCGGCACTTGAAAGTTCAAAAGACGCACTTGTAATACCGGCAGTCGCATTTTCAGGTATAGTAAAATAGACTATCACAGGAATGTCGTTTGATTCTTTTAAAATATCGATTGTTTCCGGATATATCATCTGATAATAACTGACAGGTATGTTTTTCAATGAAATTGAAATGTTTGAAAGATCAGCTTCACCCGTATTTATCACAAGAAACTGCACTTCAGACGATTCGCCGGGATTTAACCTGACAGTATCAGAACTTACTACAGATATATCTTTGCTTTTTACAATCTCAAAATCAATCTGTTTCTGTGATGAGATATAAGGGTCTTTAGACAACTCTACAAGAAGTGTATAATTGCCTTCAACACCAGGATTTTTTATATTGAAAGAGAAAAGTCCATTGGAATCTGAGACAGATGATGCAGTTATGGATGTTGCTTCAATGGATGCGTTCAATATTGCATCAGGCACTATATCTTTTGAGCTGTCCTGGCTTAAGCCTGTTATGCTTATGTCCTCATTGATATTGAAACTCTCCTTTTCAAGTGTTGCTCCAAGGTTCAAAGAGTCCCTGTTGCCCACAATGTATGCTGCATCAAGCACAGCATCAGCAATTGTTGCAGTCTTTCTCAGGCTGTCTATAACTGATGAAATAATGATCCATTCGGAACTACATTTCCAGTTTCCTGTATTCCAGCTATAGCATACATATACTTCCATTGATGAAAGATCATTGATTTTTGCAGGATCATATTTTATCTTGATGTCGGCAGAAGAATAATCCAGCTCTGATGCTATTGCATAATAGAATACGCCTTCGCCTGAAATGCCACCCACATGGGCTGCAGGGAGAGATTGATATTTTACAGGGTCATCAAAATCCTCTATGTCTGCATCAAATATGTCAAGCACTGCAAAATTATCTTCTACCTGTATGTCATAGGTATCCGGAGGAAATGAGATTGAATATTTCCCGGAAAGATCGGTCCTGACATCTTTTGTGAGACTTCCGGAATCAAAGCTAATATCAACCTTATGATTACCTGTGTCTGAAAAAATCACTCCAGAGGCAGATATGATATACATTATGTTTTCAGAATCCTGAGCAGTATGAGTACTGTCATCAAAATCAACCTTAATCTTATGCCTGCCGGCAGACAATGAAGGAAGCTCAAAGACCAGATCATAAGCATTGCTTGCTGAGGATGAGGAAATATCAAAAACATCCACTTTTGTTGAATCCAGACGAACAGATATATAATTATCCAATATTGTTATGGGAATGCCACGATAGGTTGCCTTAAGTGTTGCTGTAATTGTATCTCCTGAGGATACCCAGTCCTTATCAACATCAGTGATTGAAAAATCTAAAGGGTGTATAATATCAACATCCTTATTTATTGATACTTCAGCACCTGAATAATCTGCAGATATGGAAAGGATGTAGGATGCGGATACAAGTGCATCAGTTTCAAATTTCAAAACCCACCCTTTCTCAAAGTCGTAATACGGCTGCGATGCAAAAGATATTGTCTCATCATTCATAGATACGCTGAAAGATACATCATTGGATGTTATCGTGTTTCCGTCTTTTTTGACAAATATGCTTATCTCTGCCATATCCCCTATATATATCGGTGATGCCATACTGCTTATCTCAATACTCAGATTTGATACGGTAAATGATATTGAAGAATTTACTGATTCGCCCAATTCGTTTTCACAATAGATGATGACATCAAAAATTCCAACCTTATTGAAATTTGATGATTCGGCGGTTGAAATTGACAGATAATATGTGCTGTTTGCATCAGGAATGAAAGAATTGCCGGGAAACAATGCGGTTGAAGTATTAATGTCTGCATACACACCGGATATTGCTGAACCGTTGTCGTCAGTACAGTTAAGGAAGATTATTTCTGTCTCACCAAGCCAGATCTCCTGAGACAGGACAGTAAGATTGTTGATTTCAGGAGATGCATATGCAAAATTTCCGAGAGATAACAAGGATATGAAAAAAAGCAATATAATAAATTTCAGTCTCATGCAAATCTCCTTAAATCAATCCAATAAATCCATGAACATACCAATCAGTTTTCTTATACCTGATTCTTTCTTGAGCAAAAATGTCTTTTCACCATAAAATTTTCCATCCTCACTTACAGCGACCAGGGTAATCTCTGCTTCACGGAA
>JAGLUQ010000016.1 GCA_023134675.1 Candidatus Aenigmatarchaeota archaeon
GATATCTGCAGACAAAGGGACACTGTCTGAAAACACATTGACGATTGAAGCAGGCAACAGCGATATTGTATTGCTTCTGGTCGATATTGAAAAGGACGACACAGAAGATTTGACTGTGAGTGTAACAGCAGAATCCGAAAGAGCAGAAGCGTCTGAAGAAATCACTGTATCTATGAAAGATTTTGACTCATGCTACGGCATCAGTGTATCAAGTGATTCAGACACGATATTCGCAGAAGACCTTAACGGCTACCTTTACACACTGACTGTGAAGAATGAGGGTGAATTCAACACAGAATACACAGCATCGATTGAAGGTCCTAAATGGGTCTCTATAAACCCTGAGACTGTATCTGTCAAAGCTGGTGAATCAACAGAAATATTTGTCTATGCCTCACCTGAATATACTACATCTGAAGGCACATACACGATAAATGTAGTGATAGAGTCAGATATGGGCAATATAGAAGAGAAAGAGCTCAAGTTCTCCTTCAGGTCTGAAAAAATAGTGACTCCGCCGATAACAGGCGACGTGACAACAGGAACTGATGACGAACAGCCTATAGACGACAAGATAGATGAGGAAGAAGACAAAAAGTTCCCGACAAACATATTGACAGCAATAATAATCGGAATAATAATAATCCTCCTAATAATATTCGGTCCTGAACTTCTGAAAGAAGGCGAAGAGAAAGAAGAAGAAAAAGAAGTTAAGGAAGAAGCAAAAGAGGAGAAAAAAGCCGAGAAGCCAAAAGCTGCTGAAAAGAAAGAGGAACCGAAAAAAGAAGCTGAAAAACCTAAACCTGTCATCGCAAAAAAGGCTGAAGTAAAGAAAAAGGCAGAGAAACCTAAGGCCGCTCCTGTCAAGGCAAAGGCTGCTCCTGTCAAAGCAAAGCCTGCTCCTAAAAAGGCAGCACCTGCACCTAAGAAGAAAGCCGTGCCTGCAAAGAAGAAAGAAAAGGTCAGGGAAGACAGGAAAGACGATATAAAGCAGATTCTTGACAACATTTAGAGGCATTTTTCCTCTTCTTTTTTTCTTTTATCACACTTTATTTTTCTATAACAGCTCTACTTATTCTTCTTCCCCAAGACCCTCAACACTGATGACTGTGCTCTTATCAATAAAGTAATTGTACTCGAACCTCATCTTAAGGTCAAGTATACGCATAGGCACATCAAGCGAAGGTATATTGCACGTCACAGGGAAATCTGCTGTCGGAGGGCCAGAGCCAGAGACTCTAAAATAAAGCTCTTTAAGCTCTAAATCACACTCCTTATTATCAAGAGTGACGCTTACCTTATCATGAAGAGCGAAAAGGTCAAGCACATTATCTTCCCACTCAAAAACATCAGAACAGTCTTGGGTGATTATTGTCCCGCCGCCGCGATCCACTATCTTTACTCTTAAAGTAAGCTCATCAGTATCATCGCTCAGCATCATAGGCTGGTCTGTCGTCATCACGACATCCAAAGGGCCTGCTGTAGTATCAATCCTGATAGCATGCTTCCTCAGCGTCCCGTCCCTGTCACGGGAAAGGTATTCCTCTTCATCAAGAACCTCAATCTTGGCTATTGAAGTTGTGGAATAAGGATAACAAACACGGGTGCCTGCAGAAAACTTGAACACCTGACCTTCAGGCAGGTCATTCGGGGCATCAAGAACCCATGTTATCTGGGCAGACTCGCCGTCCGCGTCAAGGCTTTTTATCGGCGCCATAAGGCTGTCAATTATAAGCACTCGCGGATCGCCTGCTGCCATACTAGCTCCGCTTAAGCCTATGTCTGAAAGGTCGTCAAACCACTCATTTTCCCCTCTGCTAAGACCGTAAAGATATACATATATGTCTTCTTCAATTCCTATCGCTCCACGGTTCTGCATCTCAAGAGTGAGCAGGGACGGCTGCCCGCTATAGACCTTGTCTGAAGAGAAATCAAAAGAATGTACTTTTATGCCAGTGCCATATCCTGAAAAGCCAAAAGTTCCTGTAGCGGGAGGAAATAAATCGACGCAGCCGGATAATAGAAGGATAGATACGACAATTATATATGCTTTAAAAGAATAGCTGGAACCCATAAATATCCTTATCACTGTGTGTTTAAATATATTTTAAAAAAATAGAAGAAAAAAGAGAAAAAGAAAAGAGCTGATCACTCGATTATGTAATCAACAGTTATCGGTGAATCAGAGCCAATATAGTATTTATACTCTGCTGTAGCTCTTATATGGTATTCTCTTGAAGGCGTATCAGGGTCTATAGGTATTGAACATCTCAATTCAGCATCTCCACCTATCAGTTTCACTGTTCGCGTGCAGTCTGTATTTACAGTATTGCCATACATTGTATGAGATGTGCCGTCAAGAAGGAATCCTTCTACTTCAATGCTGACCTTAACCTTGTCCCTGTCTGTGCTGGCTGGCGTAGCCTTACAATCAGTTACAACATCAGTTGAAAATCCTCCGCCGACATTACTTATCTTGAAGATTACAGGTATTGTAGAACCTCTTGCAATAATGTTTGACTGCCCTCCAAGTTCCACATGAACAGGACCTGCAGTATTTACATTCTCAATTGCACTTGTGTCCTGCTGTATCCTCATCTCATCTCTTGAAGATGAAGTAACTGTAGCAAGCATACTGGTCTTGTAAGGATAACATACTCTTGTGAAGAATGTATATGGAGTTGATTCACCTTCTTCAAGTTCTGGTGACCTCAAAAGAGCTTCAAATGTAGCTACACCGCCAGGGACGCCCATCTCCGGCTGAGGTGGAAGGAAATCAGTATTAGGTATTGACCATACTTGAGTTATGTCATCCATTGTACCAGGTGATACCTGAACATCGCCTATCTGCTCCCAATGCTTAGCATTTGATGATATCGTCTGCCCATATATGAATACTGAAGTTGGACCAGTTACCTGCTTCTGTCCCTGGTTCTCAAGCACAAGCCTTAGGTTCACAGATTCATTGTGATATACCGCAGGCGTATCAAACTGAAATTCCGAGATGACAACACCTTTGTCTGACGCCACAAAAGGTGCACCATCATCTATGCATCCCAGCACAAGAAGGGTCATTAAGACCATCGCATATGCGACAAATTTACTTTTAGATTTAATAGACATAAATATCACCGATTTAACAATAATTAAACATATCTTATATATATAGTTTTTGGTTATAAATCTCAAATCAACGGCTTACAGAAAGCTGAACACTATCTTTTACAGTATATGTATACTCAGCAACAGCTTTTATCTTATATGCTGTTGCTATCAGAACATCCTCATCCGGAGGTGTAAACATGCATGTTATCTCTTTAGAGCCTTTCTCATAAATCTTAAGGTTCTCTGCCTTCTCAAGATTGCAGATATCCTTCCCATCTATTGTCGTACTGCCTGCAGTATCTATCTCATCAGGAAGCACAAGCGTGAGATTCTTCACATCCACAAGGCCGTCGCCCACATTCTCTATATTTATCGATACTGTCCATGCATTGTTATCCATAGCTATCGGCTGTTGTGAATCAGATATTATATTGACTTTCAAAGGGCCGTCTGTAGCAAGGTTGCTTCCTAAAAGATACATGTTCTTGCGCGTGTAGAAACTTCGAAGTATCTCAAAAGGTGTGGCAAAATACACATAGGTATTTGTCGATGCGACAGCATCATAAGACAGCTGCACATAAAAATCGCAGGTCTCGCCTGCATCAGACACAATATTTCTGCCTGGCGTCCTGCTCTTCCACTCAAAAAACTGCAAGGCATCAGGCTTTATCTCAATCTCATCCGGATCTCCGGAATGCGAAGGACTCATCTTGAACGAATTAATCTCAAAAATGTCAGAGTTATAATCATATAAAACCATGTCGCCGTCATAGCTTCCGGAGCTGTCAACCTGCAATGTAACAGGATTGTTACCGACATTCTCTACCTCAAGGCGGACTATAAATGACCTGTCTATTGAAAGCTGACCAGACGGTATTACCTCTAAACGATTTATTGAGAGAATATCAGATGCGACAATCTGCGTCTCCTTATTCCCGGTAACAGTCGTTCCGCCGGAGCCGGAGTCATCGCCGATGCAGCCGCTGATGATAAGGACAAGAAAGATGAATGTTACGATGCACTTATCCATAACATATATTGTATGTGCTTTGTTTATATTGTTTATAGATAAAAATTAGCACAGATCAACACCAGTCATATTTTGTGTAGAAAGGGTGAATAAACCATTATATACATATGTGTATTCCAGATTGGCTTTTATGAACCTATGGGTTGAACCTGCTTTGAAATCATCATCAAACGATGCATCAGAATATTTGAAAGAACAATAGTATTCTTTCTTTCCGCTCGTGAAACCATTATCAAAAGATAAATCGGCAGAATTTATCTCATCAATATAGACTGATTTGAGAGTATAAGCTTTCAGAAGTGTTATTGTATCTGAAGGATTAGACAGCTCAACAAGATCACAAGTATCACCGCCAAGATTTTCAGGTTCAAGCTTATCTGATATATATATCTCAAATTTATTTATTGCAGCACGGCCATTATCTTTATTTGAAAGTTCAAAGTTCATACCAAACGGTTCACCCTTACCAATAAGAACTGGCTGGTTATTGTCATCCGGATATATTGAAAGGGAAAGCTGACCACTGGTTGATGTTGATTTTCTTGGCATAAGCTTGGATATCCTATCTTGCTGCTCAAGTTTGTCCCACCACATATAATCTGCAAGCGTAAGCGTAAGGCTGGAATCAAGAGTATGTTTATACAAGATAAAGACCGGTGCTTCAAATCTGCCAAGAGAACACTTAGGGACATTTACAGTGATTCTTGCGGTCTGATCCATCCCCCCTGCAATATAAGGTATCTGCTTAAAGAAAAGCTCGTCAGATATAGAAACGCCAGGATAATCTATCTTATAGGTATAGCTATTAAAATTATCAAGAAGGCTTATCTTTCCGCTATAGTTTCCATGTATCTCTGAACCATTCATAAGAAACAAAGCGGTGTCTACAGGTTCTTCACCAATATTTTTCACTTTCCATGCAAGATGCAATATACGTGAAGGCATAGATGATTCAGATACTGTCATAGTAGGCCTTGCAAGCGCAGGCTTCACCTCATTGACTGTCCCGTCAGATACAGGTGTCGGTGCATCACCGCCGTCATCTGTCGTATCTGCCGGAGTAGAACAATAAGGAGGATAAAAAAAGCAAATTAAACTAGTATATGCTGAAGGTGAAGAGCTTGATGTAGTAGATGAAGAGCTCGATGAATCGGATGTATCTGAATCCGGATATCCGTCATCGGATGTAGATTCCGATGAAGAATCGCAGGAGATAGAGAATAAAGTGCACAAAAGCCCATCACCTGAACCTGCAGAACTGTCAGTGCTTGATGTTGAACTGCCAGTATCTGATGTTGAACTGCCCGAAGAAGATGGCATCTCATCAGCATAAGATACTATAGATGCGGAAACCGCAGAGAGTAAAGCAAACAATATCGCAAGAACAATCAGGATAATCACAACAACCTTTATACTGTTAAACTGTATAGGTGTCTCCTTGAGAAGAAAAAACCGGAACAATGCAAGAATCACCAGAGGGAATATATAAGGCAAATCAATACCGATTAAAGGTATTGCTCCATAAATATTCAATATAAATATAAGCGAAAGCAAAACAGTGTCTATAACATTATCCGTATCAATATAGAACCAGAAGATAAATATCAGCTGAACCAGATATATTATAGGTATCGAAAAGAAAGGTGTCGCAATCACGCCGAAAGTTTCTCCTGAACGACCATACCAGTCAATTATGACTGTAGATATGAAAAGTAATATGAAAAACAGGCCGATATTTCGTGATCCCATATGCCCGTGCAGTTTTCCTGCATGCCCTTTAGCTTTCCTGAAATGCTTTGCATATTTAGTCTCAGCCTTTGTTTCTTCCTCTTTTCCTTTTTGCTCATCTGTCATTTCTTTTGCTAACTCTTTCTGCTGGTTTTCATGATTCTGAATCTCAGTAGCAATCTGACGTTGCTTATCACCGATTGTCTTATTGTTAAGCCGGTAACCATACATTTTTAAATTAAGTTGTTTTCCTAGGCTTTTTAATTGGTTTTCTGCTGCAGTTGTACCATAATTATTAGATGGATAATTTTTTTTAAAAAATTTTATATTCATCTTTTTCTGACCTATCTGAACATTAAGATCATTGATTTGCTCCTGCAATTTCTTGTTTGTAATTTCTAACTCAGATGTATCATTTTCCAATTTACGAATATAATCATTTGTATAAGCCATACAAAAAAACCTTTCATCAAAAGACAGCAGTAAAGCTGACAAAAGATAATTGTCACTCCGAGTTAATATATCTTACCGAAAAGCCCTTAGAAAAGGAAAAAGCCATCATCATCAACAATCCTTATGTCAATGTCTGAAAGCTTGTATATCCCGTAAGTGGAAAATTTAAGAATATTAGTCTTACCGCGCCTGAAATCATCCTGCGAAAGAACAATCTGGTTCTCGTAAAGCCCAGTGTCATGCTCAAAAAGGACATCATTGAGATATATATCAAGAGATGTACCCTCAGATATCTTGTCAGCATAGAACTCTAAAACGATAGTCTCATTATACATATCATCATATGTGTCCTCATCAACCATAAGAGTGTATTCAGCAACTGCTGCCTTGTCGGTGTCAAAATATGTTATTGTCATCTGAGCATCCTGTATCTCATACTTTGAATCCTTGTCGGCGCTGAACTGGATATAATTACTATCCGGCTTTGCAGCTATGACACCGTCAGCCCTGTCAAATGTCTCTTTGTATATCCTGCCAAACATAGGCTTTGACTCATCATTTATTTCATTGCCGTTTATCTCTATGTGCAGGTCGCCCTGCCTTATAGAACCAGACCCCACCTCATAGTTCAATGTAGCATCAAAGCCTCTCATCTCATACTCATAGACCGTAAATGAGAACATCTTGTCCACATTATCAAAAGAAGTGGCAGACAGCCTCACATTTGAAAGCATGTATGTTGTCGGAGCCCAGAACTTCACCCCGCTTGACTGCGCCTCTATACGGACAACATTATGATCAAGAGGACTGTTGAACTCAATAGCAAACTTGGCGCCGGCGGAAGTTATATCATCAAAAACAAGCTCATCATTAAGATATATCCTCAGGTTTCCGTAATAATTAGAATCATCTGCCTGAAATTTAAGCACTGCACCTTCCATTCCTGAACCGTCAAAGCTGAACTCTTTTGATGATGACTTGAATATGCCTTTCTCTATCAGGAGCGAATCCATCTCTTGTATAGTCCTCTCGCTTGAAGTATAGCCCACATCAAAGTCACCGAAATCTATTGTCCTTGCCGTCTGTGTCTTATTTGACAGGAGACTTGCCGACGCTGCCGAGAATATAATCTCGCCCTTATCCGATATATCAATATCTGATGGCGTATCTTCATCATATAGAGGCTCCTGCCCGAACAGTAGGAACAGGCTAAAGAAGATAACTACCGCCGCCATAAAAATAAATGTGAAAGGTTCTGTTGGAACGGGCTTGACAATTTCCACCATTTATATTACCTTTATAATAAATACATATAGCACTATATATTATTTGTTGTCATCTGTTTTTAAATTTTCGCAGAAAAAAGGTATATATCATGAAGATAATCGTCAAAGATCTCAAAAAAGAGACAAAAATAAAGCCGGAGACCATAGATGACCTATGGAACCTATCACTTCTGATAACAGCGGGCGACATGGTCGGAACAAAGACAGTAAGGACAATCGAGACATCAGACAAGAAAGAGAAGCGGCCAATGTATCTCAAGATATCTGTAGAAACTGTTGAATTTGACGATGTCACAGAGTCCCTGCGGCTGAAAGGCAAGATACTTGAAGGACCTGACGACATAAGCTTCGGATACCACAGCTTTCGCATAACCCCCAACGACATCATATCTATAACCAAGCAATGGAAAAGATATGAGATAGAGCGCCTTGAAAAAAGCGTAAAGGCTGTCAAGATAAAAATACTTGTCATGGTGCTTGATGAGAGGAAAGCCGATTTCGGGGAGGTTATGAACAGCAAAGTCAACATGTTAGGCACCATAAAGGCAGAGAACCAGGGAAAGATGTTCGGCACACCTGAAGGCAAAAGCTATTATAAAGACATAATAAAGTCGCTTGAAGAGTACATAAAAAGATACGACAAAATAATAATCGCAGGTCCGGGATTCACAAAAGAGAACATCAAAAAGATTACTGAAAAAAACACCAATCTGAAAGGAAAATGCATCACCGGCGTCTCATCAGTCACAGGCGAGACCGGCGTGTACGAAGTCATAAAGCGCGGCTTTATAGACCAGATCATGAAAACTTCAGAAATATCAAGAGAGACAAAAGAGATTGAGAAATTCATGGAAGCACTCGGGAAAGAATCAGATCTTGTGACATACGGAATAGGAGAAGTCGCAAAGGCGGCAAAAGCAGGCGCTGTAGAGAAAATCCTTGTCTCAGACAGCATAGTAAAAAAAGAAGATGTGCAGGAAATACTGAAATCTGTGGAAAGCTCATCAGGAAAAGTAGAAGTCATAGGGTCAACACATGAGGCAGGAGACAAGCTTATAGGCCTGGGCGGCATCATCTGTTTTTTAAGATATAGAATTGGCTGACTTTTGCAACACCGTAACATTTATATAACAGTTGTAACAATATTATTACATATGTTACAAAAATATAACAGATGGAAAGTCCTGAAAGTATTTTTTGATAACCCAAATCCGAAAGGTGGAGGCTTTCAGCTAAGAGAAATCAGCAGAGCCACAGTTTTGGCACCTACATCAGTAAAAAGATACCTGGAAGACCTGCTAAAAGAAGGACTGATCATAAAATCAGAGCACAGAGTATATCATTATCCGGTATACTGGGCTAACAGAGCAAACGAAAATTTCAGATCCTTAAAAAAAATGGACATGATATTCAACATCCAAGAATCGGGTCTGCTTGCATATCTACAGGATAAATGTATGCCCGACGCGATAATCCTATTCGGTTCAGCATCAAGAGGCGAAGACATAAAAGAAAGTGACATAGACCTGTTCTTGTTATGTAAAGAAACAAAGCTCAATTTAAATAAATATGAACAACAATTGAAAAGGAAAATAAACATATTCTATTGCGGCAATTTCGGAACACTCAGCAAAGAACTGAAAAACAATATAATAAATGGTGATATCTTAAGCGGATATCTGAAGGTGTTTTGATGGATAGCAAGCTGATTGAAATAACACCGGACACAGAAAAAGCCAAATCAATGATGAAAATGGCAAACACAAGACTGGAAATGATATCCACCATAGACTGCTCAAGATATCCATCACTTGTTGTAGAAGGATATTATGAAGTAATAAAAGAGCTTATGTCTTCTGTTCTCTTACTTGACGGATACAAAACAAAAGGAGAAGGAGCACATAAAGCGCTTATAGATTATATAGGAAAAACATACAAAACAGAATTTCTGCAGTCAGACATATATTTTCTTGATGAACTAAGAAAAATCAGGAATAAGATAAATTACGATGGTTTTTTCGTGAAGACAGATTATTTAACACGAAACAAAAAAAAGATTTTAGGGATAATATCCAAGCTAAAAGAAATAAAACAGCAGAAACCAATATCTACAAAACACACACACAGCGCAGGCGGAGTAATAGTAAAAGACGGCAGGGTGATTGTCGTAAACCAGAGAAGCAGCTCATGGTCCCTTCCAAAAGGCCATATAGAAGACGGAGAGGACGCACACGCAGCCGCAATAAGAGAGATAGCCGAAGAGACAGGAGTCGCAGACCTGACCCTTATAGGAGACCTCGGAAGCTACAGCAGGTACAAGATAGGAAAAGACCCGAAAGAAGAAGACACGACAGAGCTCAAGACAATGCACATGTTCCTTTTCAGCACAGAAGAAGAAAACCTGAAGCCGACAGACCCAAACAATCCGGAGGCCAGATGGATAAAAAAAGATGATGTCGCAGATATGCTGACTCATCTTAAAGACAAGGAGTTTTATTTAAGTATCATAGATAAGATATAGATTATAAAAATAAGAACAAGAAAAAAAGAAAAGAAATAAGTAAAGATCTATTCATCATCTTCTGGTATATCATCAGGCACAGAATGCTTGATATGTTTTATTATAAGAATATCATTTACAGCCTGGACCATAGGGAACGGAACTTTCACGCCTTTCTTATCGCCTACAACATTTGCGAGATAAGAGCCTTTAGCAGCATCAATGATTACAGTCCTTAGCCTGAATTTTGAAAGGTCAAGCTCAACATCTGAAACTTTTCCGCAAAAGAAGCCTTTGTCTGTAAAAGCATCAAGACCTACGATACTATTGATTTCTCTTTCATTTACAACCATCTTATCACCGGATAATTATTATAATTCTGCTTAATAGATTCTTGGATATAAATCTTTATTAAGTTTTATCAATTCACTTAATACATTATTCAGTCAAACAAGAATTTAAAGTTTTGCCGCAAAAACAGAAATACGCGGAAAAAACACAAGATATATAAAAAAGATTCGTGTGGGGGTCGCCTAGCTCGGCCATGGCGGTAGCCTGCTAAGTTACTGAGCCTTCGGCTCACGTGAGTTCAAATCTCACCCCCCACGCCAATATCCTACATCTTATAAGAATTCTCAGTACATATCCGGCTCCAGCTTCTTCACCAGAGAAAAAAAGACAACAAGCGCAATAAATATCAAAAATGCTGCATAAAA